>CALCTW010000016.1 GCA_937907055.1 uncultured Clostridia bacterium
TTAATCAGGGTGTCCCGGGTTCGAGTCCCTGATGGCGCACCATGAACGCTGATCTGAAAAGATCAGCGTTTTTGTTTATGTTTTTCTGTATGGAAGGTCCATCCGCGCGGCGTGGACAAATGAAATACGCGATGCTATAATGCCTTCAGGAATGCCGAACACACGGAAGGAGCAAACGCATGATCAGCGCTGAACAGAAAAATAAAATAAAGCGTCAGACAGGGATCGGACTGGGCATCCTGATCGTGATCCTGGCCGTTGTGATGATCCTGCAGGTGATATTGCTGTTTTCAGACGGAATGGCCGGGAAATTCGGCGTTCGGGATGACGGGACAAATGTGATCTATACGCGTGAGATCGTGCGGGAGCGGCTGCTGACATCCCCTGTTGTGTGTGTGCCCGCGGTGCTGACCGGGCTTATGCTGATCGCCGCGGCAGGAACGCGCATCCTGTGGCCCTCGAAGGAAGAACCGTCTGTGAACGTGCGTTTCCGGGGCGTGAGACTTTCCGCGAAGGCGGTCCGCGTGCTGCAGCTGATCCTGCTGCTGTCGGCATTTGGGCTGATCGTGGCCGGGATCCTGAACGGCGGCGCGGAGGATGTGCTGATCAAGGCCATCAACCTCTGCACGGAATGCCTGGGGCTGGGGTGAGCGGATGAATAAAGCGATCAGATGGCTGAAGGAGCATCGGCCCGCGAAACGGCGGTGGATCCAGCTTTACGCGGCGCTTTTGTATAACGCCAATATCAGGGGCTTTGTGAAGGGGGAGCTGTTCCACGGCGGCAGCAAGGCCGTGTGTCTGCCGGGCCTGAACTGCTATTCCTGTCCCGGCGCGGTCGGGGCCTGCCCGCTGGGCGCGCTGCAAAACGCGCTGGCGTCGGCAGACAGGCGCGCGCCGTATTATGTGCTGGGCTGCCTGCTTCTGTTTGGCATCCTGCTTGGCAGGACGATCTGCGGTTATCTGTGCCCGGTGGGGCTTATTCAGGAACTGCTGCATAAGATCCCGGTGCCCAAACTGAAAAAGAACCGTTTCACCCGGCTGCTTTCGTATCTCAAATATGTCATTCTGATCGTTTTTGTGATCCTCATTCCGCTGTATTCCATCGTGACGCGTGTGCCGGTGCCGGCTTTCTGCAAATACATCTGCCCGGCCGGGACAGGTGAGGGCGCGGTCGCGCTGCTGAGCAGCCCGGCGCGTGATGATCTGTTCGCGCTGCTGGGAAGTCTGTTTACCAACAAGATCATCATTCTGATCGCGCTGGTGACGGCAGCTATGTTCATCTGGCGCGTGTTCTGCCGTTTTCTCTGCCCGCTGGGCGCGCTTTACGGGCTTTTCAACCGTATTGCCGTGACCGGGATCCGGGTGGAGGATGAAAAGTGTGTTTCATGCGGCCGATGTGTGCAGGTGTGTCAGGCGGATATCCGTCATCCGGGCGACCGGGAATGCGTGGCCTGCGGCAGGTGTATTGATTCCTGTCCCGAAAAGGCGATCACGCTGAAAATGGGCAGGATCGTGCTGAAGGAAAATGAGATCTCCTCTGCCGATCATGAAGAAGCACGCGCCAAAGCGTCTGAGAACGGCAGAAAGGATGATCGGAAGCGGAGGATCGTAAGGCGCGTCCTTGGCCTGATCGCGGCTGCTGCGCTGCTGTTTGAACTGTGGTATTTCAATCTGTCTCCCATGGCCTCGGTAAACGACGCGGAACCGGCCGCTGCTGTGACCGGCGCGGCGGATGAGGAGAATCCGGAAGAGGACAGCATCCCGGTCGGCACCAGGAAAGGCGAGCGCGGCACGGTTTTCGAGGCGGAACTGCTTGACGGACAACGGTTTGATCTGAAGGCGTTCCGCGGAAAAGCGGTGGTGCTCAATTTCTGGGCCACCTGGTGCGGCCCGTGCTGCAAAGAACTGCCTTACTTTGACCGGCTGCAGGCGGACTATCCGGAGGACGTGGTCATTCTGGCGGTACATCACAGCATGACGACCGAGGATGTGGCGGCCTTCCTGAAGACGAGCGGATGGGATCATCTGCGGTTTGCGGTGGACACGGACGGCGCGATCCTGAACGCGTACGGCGGCAGCTATACCCTGCCACAGACCGTGGTGCTGGATAAAAACGGCGTGATCGTCTATAACGAAGTGAAGAGCATGGATTATGAGACCCTGAATCATCTGATCCGTCCGCTGCTGGCGGAATAACAGATACACAGAAAACAGGAGAAAAAGATGAAAAAAGAGAGCGATAAAACCCTGCTGTTTGAAAGCATGCCGGTGCCGAAGGCGGTGGCGAAGCTGGCTCTGCCAACGGTGATCGGCAGCCTGGTCGTCATCCTGTACAGTCTGGCGGATACCTTCTTTGTGGGCATGCTGAATGACACGGTGCAGACCGGCGCGGTGACGCTGGCGGCACCGGTGCTGCTGGCCTTCAACGCGGTCAATAACCTTTTCGGCGTGGGCTCCTCCTCCATGATGAGCCGCGCGCTGGGGGTGAAGGACCTGGAAACGGTGAAAAAGAGCAGCGCCTTCGGCTTCTGGTGCGCGCTGGCGGGCGGCCTGCTCATCTCCCTGCTGTGCCTGTGCTTTTTTGCCCCGCTGCTGGATCTGCTGGGCGCGGATAATATCACCCGTGACGCGACAAGGCATTATATGCTGTGGGCAGTCATCTGCGGCGCGGTGCCGTCCATCCTGAACGTGGTGATGAGCAATCTGGTGCGCGCGGAGGGCGGCGCGATGCACGCCGGTATCGGCATGATGAGCGGATGTCTGCTGAACATCCTGCTGGATCCGTTTTTCATTCTGCCGGGCTTTCTGAATATGGGCGCTGCCGGCGCGGGGCTGGCGACGCTGATCTCCAACTGCTGCGCGTGCCTGTATTATTTTGTGCTGCTGTACGTGCGCAGAGGGAAGACCAGTGTGTGCATCGATCCCCGTTATTTCACGCTGGAAAAGCGCGTGGTGAAGGGCGTGTGCGCGGTGGGCGTGCCGGCGGCGATCCAGAACCTGCTGAATGTGACCGGGATGACCGTGCTGAATAATTTTGCCGCGGCCAATACGGCGGCGGTGTCGGCCATCGGGATCGCGCATAAGCTGACGATGATCCCCATGTATATCGCCATGGGAACCTCGCAGGGTGTGATGCCGCTGGTGGGATATAACTATGCTTCGGGGAATGGCCGCCGGATGAAGGACGCCATTCTGTTCACGGCGAAGATCACGGGCGTTTTCATGCTGGTAATGATGGTGCTTTACATCCTGCTGGCCGGTCCGATGATCGGGGCGTTCATGCAGGATGCCGAGGTCATCCGCTTCGGCACGGGGTATATCGTGGGCATGAGCGTGGCGCAGCCGCTGCTGGGCATGGATTTTCTGGCGGTGGGTGTGTTCCAGGCCTGCGGCATGGGACGGAGGAGCCTGCTGTTCGCCGTGCTGCGCAAGGTGGTGCTGGAGATCCCCGCGCTGATCGTGCTGAACGCGATCTGGCCGCTGACCGGTCTTGGCTGGGCACAGGCGTTCGCGGAAGCAGTGCTTGCCGTGGCCGCTGTGCTGATGCTGAAAAGGATCTTTGACCGCACGCCGGATACCGCCGCGCCGGTGAAACTGTGATCCGGAGCGTTTTCGATCCGGGACCGACCTCTCCCTTTCCGGGGGAGGTCTTCTGCTTTTTGGGAGGCAAAAAACAGGCAACCCGGCGCGAAAATGGAGAGGAAGAACCGAAAAAACGGATTTTAGGGCGGTAAATCAAGGGAACAATCCATAAAACTTGCAAAAATGTGACGAATGTGTTACAATGACACCGCATTATCGAAGGGCATCTTTTGGGAGATCAGGAGAATGGCCCGCGGAGACGCGGAGGAGCGTTGAGGAATGGATGAACGTCTGAAGGCGGCGAGGGATCTGATGCGGAATGTGACCCCGCTGAACACGGATTGCGGCAGGCGCTGCGGCGCGGCATGCTGCGAACCGGATGAAGACGGCCGGGGCGGCATGCTGCTGTTCCCCACGGAAGAAACGCTGTACGCGGAGCCGTCCGAGGGGTTTGAGATCACGGAGACGGAGGAAGGCTTGCTCCTGACCTGTGACGGTGAATGTGACCGGGATCTGCGGCCGCTGAGCTGTATGTTGTTTCCGCTGTGGATCTTCGGAAAAGAAGACGGCGGGTTTGAGGTGCGGCAGGACCGGCGCGGGTTTTATGTGTGCCCGATGGCGCGCGGCAATATGAACGCGTTCAGCCCGGCCTTTGTGAAAGCGGTCCGGGAGGCGGGGGAGATCCTGTGGCAGGATGAGAAGCACCGGGCGTTTCTGACGGAAGTCGGCCGCATGTCAGACCGGTTGAGTGAGTTTTAAGAAGGGGGAAAAACGGGATGCCTTGGCGGCAGGTGGCGTGCGATACGGAAAAGCATCAGGAGAAAACAGACGGGCATCTGTACTGGGGAAACAGCGCGGAGATCGACCTTTCCGCGTATAACGGCCGTGTGCAGTGCGTGTATATGGACCCGCCGTTTCTGACGGGAGATCAGTTCAATTTCCGTCAGCGGATCGGCGAGGCTGGATGGACCACCGGTGAACCGCAGGTGGTGTTCCGTGCCTACAGCGATAAATATACCCGTGAGGAATATATGGCGCTGCTCCGGGTGGCGCTTACGCAGGCGAAGGATCTGCTGAAGGATACCGGTTCTCTGTTTTTGCATCTGGACAGCCGGATGGGGGCTTACGCCCGCATCCTGTGCGATGAGATCTTCGGTGAAAAGAATTTTGTGAATGAGATCATCTGGTCCTATCAGAGCGGCGGCCGCAGTACCAAGCATTTTTCCAGAAAGCATGATGTGATCCTTTACTACCGCAAGAGCCGTAATGTGTTCTTCGATATCACGAAGGTGCCGGTCTCTCGCGCGGAGAATCGTCAGAACCACATGAAGCGCCATAAGGATGAGAACGGCCGCAGTTGCCGCACCATCCGCAGCAACGGCAAGCTGTATACTTATTATGATGATGATCCGGCTTATCCCGGTGATGTGTGGAGCGATGTGAGCCATCTGCAGCAGAAGGATCCGCAGCGTACCGGCTATGACACGCAAAAGCCGCAGGCCCTGCTGGAAAGGATCATCCGCAGCACCACCCGTGAAGGGGATCTGGTGGCGGATCTGTTCTGCGGAAGCGGTACCTCGGTCGCGACCGCGGCGCTGCTCAAACGGCAGTATCTGGGCGTGGATCTTTCCCGGCACGCGATCTCGGTGAGCCGCAAACGGCTGCTGGGGAGCGGATTGCAGGTGCATATGCCCTGTGACGCCTCGGGCGCCGCGATCGACGCGGAGATCATGCCGGGCATTGGCCTGTATGACATCCGTCTGAAGGATTACAGCCGCGAAGGACTGCCGGAGGGCGTGAACGGACTGGACGCGGTGGATCAATGGAGCGTCGGCTTCATTGAAAACGGATGCTTCCGCGCGTATGTGTCGGAGGCCCGCAGGAAGCAGACACCGCGTCTGGAGCAGATGCTGCAGCTGACACAGCTGCATGGCACACCGGCGCTGCTGATCGTGGATGCCGCGGGGGCGCGCAGCTGCTGGGCGTGGGAGGAATAAACCGTATTTGCGGGGAAAAGGGCTCATTCATCTGAAAAAGTGGAAAATATAAACTGATTTTCAGATGAAAAGCCTGAAAAAGTGGAGAATAATATCCATGATATTCCCTGAAAAAAAGGATTTTCCGCGCGTATGTCGAAATGGGAAGAGTGTAAACACTTTTCCGGTTACAAAAAGGAGATCAAGGAAGTATGGCACAGGTGGTGGATCTGGGGATCGATCTTGGCACATCCAGGGTCGTGATCTATAGCAGCAGCAAAGGAAGGCTGTATAATGAGCCGTCGGCGATTGCCATCGACCGTGAGAAAACCAAACTGTTCTGTGTCGGTGACAAGGCTTACCGGATGATCGGCAGGACCCCCGCGAATATGCTGGCGCTTCGCCCGCTTCGGAACGGTCAGATGGTCAATTATGAATTCGTCATCGGTATGCTGAGAATGGTCATCGAATCTCTGGATCTTCGCAGGCTTTTCCGCCGTGGTCCGCGCGTGGTGCTTGCGATGCCGGGCTTTATCAATGAAATGGAACGCCGCACCATCAGCTCCTCGCTGTATGAATCCGGTGTATCCCATACCGATCTTGTGGATAAGCTGATCGCGGCGGGGATCGGCGCCGGATTGATGATCGGCAATACGAACGGACACATGGTGGTGGATATCGACGGCGGTGTCGCGGATATCGCGGTCATCAGCCTGGGAAGGATCGTGATCCGCAGGACATCGGTCTCCGCCGGCGATGCCTTTGATGACGCGGTGGTGCGTTATGTCCGCCGCAAGTACAGCATCCTGATCGGGGAGCTGACCGCCGAACGGCTGCGGAGAGATCTGGGCAGCGCCGTGAAGCGCTCCGAGCGTCTTTACAGCGAGATCACCGGCCGCGATCTTGTGACCGGTATGCCGGTCAGCCAGCTGATCTATTCCGATGAGGTCGCGGAGGCCATCGAGGAGGATGTGCGCAAGCTGGTGGATGATATCCATTCCGCGCTGGAAAGCACCCCCGCGGAGCTGACGAACGATATCTATCAGGAGGGGATCATCCTCACGGGCAGCTCGGCCAATCTGACCGGTCTTTCCGATCTGATCAGCACCCAGCTGCGTGTGCCGTGCCATCTGGCCGATAACGCCGATGAATGCGTGGCGCGCGGATGCGCCAAGGTGCAGAGCAACCGCCGCGAGTACAGCAAGTATCTGCTGGACAGAAGACGTTCCCTGTAAAGAGAAAAATGATCAAAAAAATGAGCGCTGCTGTGAGAAGCCACGCTCATTTTTTGCTTTTTGAAGTGAAAAGATGCTGAAAATTGTTTTTCTTTTGTATTTTTAAGAAAAATTCACAAATGTAACAATTTCGGATCCCGTACTGCGAAACAGGCCGGAAGATGTAAAATCCGGTCTGTTTTTTAACATTACAGGTAAATGCCGGCGGAATTGGTTTTAAAATCCGAAAAAGTTATGAAAAACCTTGCAGTATAAGGAAGAAACGCGTTTTCAGCCGATCCGCCGGGAGGGGCTGAATTACCTTAAAAAAGGCGAAAAAGGGTTGACATCAACAGGGGATAATGCTAAAATGCTATAGTTGTCTGTACTATGCGGAAACATGCCGCGCAGCAGCAGATAACATATTATAATGACTATATGTTCCCGAGGGTTGCGGGGATGTTATAGGAGGATGACCTGTATTCATCAGGCTCCGATCAATTTTCAGGAGGTGCTTCCATGCCAACGATCAATCAGTTGATCCGCAAGGGAAGGGAAAAAGCTGCTAACAAGTCCACTGCACCTATCCTGCAGGGCTGCCCGCAGAAGCGCGGCGTCTGCCTGAGCGTCAAGACCACGACGCCCAAGAAGCCGAACTCCGCTCTTCGTAAGATTGCGCGTATCCGCCTGACCAATTCCATCGAAGGTACTTGCTACATTCCCGGAATCGGCCACAATCTGCAGGAACACTCCGTGGTGCTCATCCGCGGCGGTCGTGTTCGTGACCTGCCCGGTGTCCGCTACCACATCATTCGCGGCGCGCTGGATACTGCCGGTGTTGCCAAGCGTATGCAGGCCCGTTCTCTGTACGGTGCCAAGCGTCCCAAGAAATAAGGATCAGATCCCGAACGCCGTTCACCGCTGCCATGAAACGGGGAAATGCGCAACAGCCCGGAACGGGGAGGAACACCCGGAAAGAGCGCGCACGTACCGCGTGCATGCTGAACTGAGGAGGAACGTGATGCTGACATGTTCCCGACAGCGGAAGCGGATAGGAGGATCACTACTAAGGAGGCAAACGTATGTCCCGTCGTGGATTTATTCCCAAGCGTGAAGTACTGCCCGATCCTGTTCATGGAACCGTGGTAGTTACCAAACTCATCAACCAGATCATGCTCGATGGTAAGCGCGGCGTAGCCCAGCAGGTTTGCTACGAAGCTTTCGATATGATCAAAGAAAAGACTTCCAAGGAAGGAAACGAGATCTTCCAGGAAGCGCTGAACAACGTCATGCCCATGCTGGAGTGCAAGGCCCGCCGCGTCGGCGGTGCTACCTACCAGGTCCCCCTCGAGATCCGTCCCGAGAGAAGGCAGACCCTGGCTCTCCGCTGGATCGTTGAATTTGCCCGCACCCGCGGTGAGCGCACCATGGCTGAACGCCTGGCCGGCGAACTGATGGATGCCGCGAACAACACCGGCAACGCCGTGAAGCGCAAGGAAGAAATGCATCGTATGGCCGAAGCCAACAAGGCTTTCGCTCATTATCGCTGGTAATCCTTCCTATTATAAATCAGAACTTAGCTCGAATAGGAGAATAACCGTATGCCAAGAAGTCATCCCCTTGAAAAGGTCCGCAACATCGGTATTATGGCGCACATCGATGCCGGTAAAACGACCACAAGTGAGCGCATTCTGTTCTACACGGGCAGAACGCATCGTCTGGGCGAAGTGCACGAAGGCGCCGCTACCATGGACTGGATGGAGGAGGAGCAGGAGCGCGGTATTACCATTACTTCCGCTGCTACCACCTGCCAGTGGAAAGGTCATCGTATCAACCTGATCGACACTCCGGGCCACGTGGACTTTACAGTTGAAGTAGAACGCTCCCTGCGCGTTCTGGACGGTGCTGTTGCCGTCTTCTGCGCCAAGGGCGGCGTTGAACCCCAGAGCGAAACCGTGTGGCGTCAGGCTACACACTACGGCGTACCCCGCATCGCTTATGTAAACAAGATGGATATCATGGGCGCCAACTTCCACCGCGTTGTGGAAATGCTCCATAGCCGTCTGCATGCCAACGCTGTTCCGATCCAGCTGCCCATCGGTAAGGAAGCTACCTTCCGCGGCATCGTCGATCTGATGAAGATGAAGGCTGAAGTTTACTACGATGACGAAGGCAAGGATGTCCGCGAAGAAGAGATCCCCGCTGACATGCTCGCCGAAGCTGAAGAAGCCCGTGAGCATCTGGTCGAAGCCATCGCCGAGACCGACGATGAACTGATGGAAAAATTCTTCGGCGGCGAAGAGCTGTCCAACGAAGAACTCGTTCCCGCCCTGCGTAAGGCCACCATCGCCTGCCAGATCTTCCCTGTCATCTGCGGTACTTCTTATCGCAACAAGGGTGTTCAGCCCCTGCTGGATGCCGTTCTGGCTTATCTCCCCTCTCCTCTGGACATTCCCGCTGCCAAGGGCGTCGATGCCGACGACCCCGAGAAGGAAGTTGAGTGCCCCGCTGACGACAACGCGCCTTTCGCCGCGCTTGCCTTCAAGATCGCTGTTGACCCCTTCGTGGGTAAGCTCGCGTTCTTCCGCGTGTACTCCGGCCACATTGGAACCGGCAGCTATGTCTTCAATGCCAACAAGAAAAAGCGCGAGCGTTTCAGCCGTATCGTGATGATGCACGCCAACCATCGTGAAGATGTGGATGAAGTGTATTCCGGCGAGATCGGCGCCGCCGTCGGTCTGAAGGACACGACCACCGGCGACACGCTGTGCGATGAAAAGAACCCCGTGATCCTTGAGTCCATGGAATTCCCCGACCCGGTTATCCAGGTCGCGATCGAGCCCAAGACCAAGGCCGGTCAGGACAAGATGGCCCTGGCGCTGGCCCGTCTGGCTGAGGAAGACCCCACCTTCAAGACCTTCACTGATGAACAGACCGGTCAGACCATCATCGCCGGCATGGGCGAGCTCCACCTCGACATCATCGTCACCCGTCTGGTGCGTGAATTCAAGGTCGAAGCCACCGTTGGCCGTCCGCAGGTTGCCTACAGAGAGTCTGTCGCCCGTCACGCCGAAGCTGAAGGACGTTTCGTCCGTCAGACCGGTGGTCACGGTCAGTACGGTCACTGCGTGATCGAGATCGAACCCAGAGAACCCGGTGAGGGCTATCTGTTCGAGAACAAGATCGTCGGCGGTGTCGTTCCCAAGGAATTCATCGGACCTATCGACGCCGGTATCCAGGAAGCCTCCAAGGCGGGTCTTCTGGGCGGATACGAAGTCGTCGACTTCAAGGTCACCCTGATCGACGGTAGCTATCACGATGTCGACTCTTCTGAAATGGCCTTCAAGATCGCCGGTTCCATGGCGTTCAAAGAGGCTCTGAAGAAGGCCGGTGAAAAGCTGCTGGAGCCCATGATGAAGGTCGAGACCATCGTTCCCGATCAGTATCTGGGCGACGTAGTCGGTGATATCAACTCCCGCCGCGGCCGTATCGATACCATCGAACCCCGTGACGGCGGTGAACAGAGCGTCCGCTCCTTCGTGCCCCTCTCTGAGATGTTCGGCTATGCCACTGACCTGCGCAGCCGTACTCAGGGCCGCGGTATGTACACCATGCAGTTCGACCACTACGAAGAAGTTCCCAAGAGCGTTGCCGAAAAAGTTGTCGGACAGCGCAACAAGGCTGAATAATTACTGAATTGATTTTCAGGAGGAATTAACAATGGCTAAGCAGAAGTTTGAACGCAATAAGCCGCACGTCAACATCGGTACCATTGGTCACGTTGACCACGGCAAGACCACTCTGACCGCCGCGATCACCATGGTTCTGG
>CALCTW010000017.1 GCA_937907055.1 uncultured Clostridia bacterium
GTTCGCCCTGCCAATCGGCACAGGTGAAGGCATACACGCCGGGATCAGTCAGCACGCTCACCGTGTTGGTCCAGGCGTCCAGCAGCTGCACGTTGAAGAAGCGGTCTGCAGCGGGCATGGTGTAGATGATGGGTTCATCGCCCAGCTCCAGCCATACCTGAGAATATACCGTATCCACATTTGGCGTCACAACCGTCTTGAACTGTGCGTTCAGGGTGCTCTGGCGATGGTCGAACTGATTGATCGGTGCCTTACCCGGGACGATAGTCGTCGTGTTGGTCGCGGAGACCTTCGTCGCATCCATCAGAACCAGCGGGAAGGCATAGATGTAGGCTTCTTCCAGGGTTGCCCATACGTCCGTAGTTCCCTCTGCTAAGGCAGCGCCGGACAGGAGCATCGAAAGGCAAAGAATCAGAGCGGTCAGCTTTTTCATATCGTTTGTACTCCTCAGGGCTCAACGATGTTGAAGAATCTGTACTGAGCGATCACGGTGATGGCATCCACAAGGCGGGTCAGGCAGGTCTCATCGCCCTCCTGAGCAACCAGCGCGGCAATGCCGTTGGCGTTCTTCTGCACGATGGACAGCAGACCCATGCGGTTGGTGGTCCAGGTCACGTCAGCATCATTTGCCAGACAATTCTTCTGATACAGTACCACGCCGTTCTTCACGCGCAGCACATAGTTGCCGGTGGGCAGCACGACATTGGCAGTGAAGGTGAGGTCAGCAATCTTTTCGGTGTCGGCCAGGATGCCGATATACTCAAAGATCATTTCGGGGGACATGTGAGCGATGGCGTCAGTATTGCCGCTGGCACGGTTGCCTTCATCCATGTTGGTGCCCAGACGCAGTTCCTGAGCGGCGCACAGATAGACATTGCGCCAGGGACCGGATTCGGCCTGATAACCCAGCTGCTCCAGCGCGTCGGCGCACAGGTAGCGGGCTTCCATGTTGGTGGGATCGGCAAAGACGAGGGTATTAGTGATCTGAGCCACCCACTGATATTCGCCCTTGTCATAGTCAGCCTTGGCCATGGCCAGCACAGCGTTAGTATCGCCGAGATACTCAACCAGCTTCGTAGCATAGTCGGAAGGCGTCAGTTCAGCCAGATGGACGGGATTGGCATCGTACCAGCCCATGTACTTTTCATACACTGCCTTGGAGTTGTGGGCTACGGTGCCGTAGTACTGGCGGATGTACCACACCTTCTCCAGTTCTTCGGGCAAACGGATCATGTTGGCAATCTCGGTATCAGTATAGCCCATGTTCATGTACAGCAGGGTCTGATCGTTGATGAACTTGTAGGCTGCTGCGGTGTTGATCAGATATTCCTGAATGGTCTCGTTGCCCCAGTGCGGCCAGTTGTGGCTCTGGAACACGACCTCAGCCTTGTCGCCGTACATTGCCAGGGATTCCATGATGTATTCGGCCCAGGCGTTGCCGTCGCGAACCTGAGCGCCGCGCAGGGTGTACAAGTTGTGCATGGTACCGGTGCAGTTTTCGGCCATCCACAGGGCATTCTTGTCAGCGATCCAGAAATTCATTTCAGCGGGTGCCTCAGTACCGGGAGTCAGCTGGAATTCGATCTCCACGCCGTCGATCACCATGACTTCACCGGTCTTGGTAATGCTCCTGGTGGGAGAGATGAAGCTGGCGGTACCCGTGGACTGGCCCATACCAATGCCGATGCACAGAGAACCGTTGGCATCGCCCTTGGTCAGGAAATTGCCGTACATATAGCTGGCTCTGCGGCTCATGGCGGAACCGGCATAGATGTTCTCGCTGATGGCATGCTCTTCAAAGCCTTCGGGCGCAATGACCTGCACCTTGCCGGCCAGCACGTCGTCCTCATTGATCACGCCGCGCACGCCGCCGAAGTGGTCAACGTGAGAGTGGCTGTAGATCACCGCGTGAATGGGACGGTCGCCAAGATTGTCCTTGACCAGCTGCAGCGCAACCCGGGAGCACTCCACGGACATCAGGGGATCCACCACGATCCAGCCGGTCTCGCCTTCGATGAATGTGATATTGGTCATATCGTAGCCGCGCACCTGATAGATGCCTTCGGTGACCTGGAACAGGCCATAGATATTGTTCAGCTGCGTATCACGCCACAGGCTGGGATTGGCGGTATCGGGAGCAGCCCCCTTCAGGAGGTCATAGTTCTGGCTCCACACCAGCTTGCCGTCGTCGTTAAAGATCTCCAACACTTCAGGAGCATCGATGAAGCCCTTCTGCGCGTTGTCGAACTCACGAGTGTCGGTGAAGTCCAGCACCCGGTACACTTGCTGATTGGCGTCGATCGTGTACTGGGTCGCGGGCTTGCTTTCGGCGTTCAGCCCAAGACCGGCGGTTTCCGCATGGCAGGGAGCAGCGATCGCCGTGAAGGCCAAAGCCGCGGATAATGCAAAGGATGCCAATTTGCTTTTCATGATAGATTCCTCCCTATTCTTTTAAAAGTCATTCTGACTTTGGTTTCATGGCGTTTTACACTATTCATTACACTGCGCTTCACAAAAGAAGCGTCACTTCGTTTGTGAAAATATCATACTTCACAGGACTTGTCAAGAGGGAATAAACGATTATTTGATTGTATACATCAGGGCGGAGGCATTTGATCAACTTCCTTTATCAGAGAAGAGAATCACCCCTGAAACAGAAAAAGCCATAAAAAAAGCCCGACACCGCGCAAACGCGATCGCCGGGTATAAGCAGGATCAATGAGAGGGTTATAGGCTTATTTTTCATGAAGAGCGGACAATGCAGTTCCTGCTGTTTATGTTAACGCGATACTGCATGATCAGAGGTACACCAGGAGAGGATCATCTCTTGTGCGATGCGCAGTTCCTGGGTATGGTCTTCCTCACCGCGGCTGGCCCATACGATGCCCTGCGCATATCGCTCTGCCATGGCCAGCATACCGATAGCGATGGTGGTAAACAAGACGTCCTCCGGAATATCTGTACGGATGCTGTGATCCGTCTGAGCGCGTTGATATGCAATACGAAACACCGAATGGATCGATTCCAGAGGATCCAGATGTTCCTTCAGTTCCTCGTTCTTTGTTTGCTGGCGATTGATGAAGGTCTTGTAATTACCGCTGAAACGCAGCAGCGCAGGCTGCTGCCGGTACAGGCGGATCATATTCTCGGTATAATTCCGGATCATCTCGTAGGCTGACAGCTGCGCATACTGTTCCAGACCAACTTGCGCATAGCTTTCCTTCCACACGGCGCTCCAGGCCATGCCACTGATAGCCACGACCAGCTTTTCCTTGGTCTGATAATACTTGAACAGGGTTGTTGGCCCCACCTCAGCTGCCGCCGCGACAGCATTCATGCTGACATTTTCGATACCCTGCTCAGAAAACAGTCTGAAGCCTGCCTCAAGGATCCGTTTCCTCCTGCGTGCCTCATCGAGCGTATCTTTTTCAATATTTCTTGGCATGTTTGACTCCGTTTACACTTTATTCGGAAAGGGAGAACCGCTTCAACAGGAGCGTACCATATAGAGATATGTATGTCAACTGGTTTGGATGCTCCGGCGAATATCAATCCCGGATGCTCTGCAATCTCTGTTTCAAACAATCTTTGCTGCAAAATCAATGGAGAGCGAAGTCCGTTGTTGGGTACGGTCTCACATATATATGCAGCCACGCTTAACGGCATGCGATCTCTCATGCATAGGGGTAAAGAGAATCCTCGATTGATTCACCCATAGATAACATAAAAACGAGGCCTTCGTATTCGTCATAACACGAAGGCCTCTTCACATCAGTCTTGTCCGAACAACTCAATGGCATTGCCGTCCGGCATTTGTCCGAAAGTCTTGCCATTGATTATTCTATATTCTGTTGTTCATGCTGTGCGTTCCTATGAAGCATCACCATGGAGATATTCAGGATCGCTTCTCACTCTTCAAAAAAGGCCTTCAGCTTCAAAGATGCCGCGTAAACGCGGTTTTTCTTTTCGCCCTCGTCCTGCAGTTCGCGCATCGCGTCCCGCATTTCCATGCCGTTCAGCATCTTTTCAAAAAGGCGCGCTTCCACTGAGATATCAGTATTCACCGTTTTTTCCTCCGGCAGCGTGACCGCGCGCAGATCCAGCACCAGGCAGTACTCCCCTTTATCGCTCTTCTCATTGCCCTCCAGCATGGCCAGCACCTCCTCCGCGCTGCCGCGGATGGTGAGCTCATGCAGCTTGGTCAGATCGCAGGAGGCGGAGATCCGCGCGCCGGGAAGGGTGCTTGTGATCGCCTGCACCAGTTCCTTCACTCGATAGGGAGATTCGTGCACGATGGCGCAGGGCGTTTTACGCGCCAGATCGATGAGTTTTTCTTTTAGTTCTTTATTTTCACGCGGCAGAAAACCGCAGAAGGTGAACTCCGTGATATCAAAGCCGCTCACGCTCATGGCTGCCGCCATGGCGCTGGGGCCCGCGACCGCAATGACCGGGATCCCGGCCACTGCGGCTTCCTTGACGATATAGGTGCCGGGATCGGAGATCGCCGGGGTACCGGCATCGGTCACGACCGCCACATCGATCTCCTCCGCCAGCATACGCTGGACGATCGTACCGCTCTTCCCCTTTTCATTGTGCTGATGACAGGAAGTCAGCGGTGTTTCGATGCCGAAATGATTGCAAAGCTTCATGGTGACCCGCGTATCCTCCGCCGCGATCAGGGAAACGCTCTTCAGCGTTTCGATCGCCCGGGGGCTCATATCCCCCAGATTGCCGATCGGGGTCGCCACCACATAAAGTGTACTCATTCCTGTTCCTCTTTTTTATAGAATACGCGCAGCATGGCACTGTGCGAACGGCTGTTGCGCAGGATCTCTTCCCTGCTCGGCTTGATGCCGCTGCCGGCCTTGCCGCGGCTGACCGCGCCGCAGGTGCAGATGGGCGCCTTGGGCGGGCAGGTGCAGGGATTCTGCATGCTTCTGAAAGCATGCTTCACCAGCCTGTCCTCGATGGAGTGGAAGGTGATCACACACAGCGTGCCGCCGGGCTTTAAAATATCCACCCAGTCCGAAAGCGCCTGCTTCAGCGGCGCGATCTCGTCATTTACCGCGATGCGGACGGCTTGAAAGGTCCTGCGCGCCGGATGTCCGTCATCCTTGCGGCGGACAGCCTTGGGAATGGCCGCGTCCACGACGGCGACCAGATCCATGGTGGTCTCCAGCGGCTTGATCTTACGCTTTTCGCAAAGCACCTTGGCAATGCGGGCAGCCCATTTCTCATCGCCGTAATCGTACAGGATCTGCGTAAATTCCTTTTCGGAAACGGTATTCACATATTCCGCGGCGGTGATGCCCTGAGACGGATCCATACGCATATCCAGCGGCGCTTCCTCATGATAGGAAAAGCCGCGCTCCGCGTTATCCAGCTGATAACTGCTGACACCCAGATCCAGCAGACCGCCGTCCGCCATCACACCTTCCGGCAGCAGCATCTTCACATCGTGGAAATTGCCGTGAATGGCGTGAAAGCCGGGATAACCCTTCAGGCGCTCGGAAGCCGCCGCGATGGCCGCTTCATCCCGGTCGATCCCATACAGCGTGCCTTCCCCCATTGCCTTCAGAATGGCTTCGCTGTGACCGCCGCCGCCGAGGGTGCCGTCAACAAACACGCCGTCCTTCTTCGGGGACAGTTCTTCCAATACTTCATCAAGCAATACAGGAACGTGTGAAAACTGCATAATGCCTCCAGGAATTTGATTGATTCTATTATACCGAAATCAGCCCAAAAATCAACAGGGCTGCCCTTTTTGAGAGCAGCCCCGGAGCATATTGATTACAGGATTGATAAAGCCCCTCAGGATCAGCCAAGTTCCGCGATACGGGCTTCGAGGGAAGCCAGCATCTGCTTGTTCTTTTCGATCTTGGCCTTTTCGCTTTCAACAAGCGCGGCGGGCGCCTTGGCCACGAAGCCGGGATTGTTCAGCTTGGCGGTGGAGCGCTCGATCTCCTTCACCAGGTTATCGCGCTCCTTGTTCAGGCGGGCGCGTTCCTTTTCAAAGTCGACCAGATCGCCCAGCGGGATGAGCAGTTCACCGGCGGCGGTGACCGCGTTCACGGTCTTCTCGCTCACCTGCGCGTCCTTCGCGATCACTTCCAGCGCGCTGGTGCTGGCCAGACGGGCAAAGAAGCCTTCGGCTGCCTTCACGCTGTCTTCCCAGCCAGCGTTCGCCTTCACGATCAGACGGGCCTTATGACCCACCTGCACGTTCATATCCACGCGCAGGTTACGGATGGCGCGGATCATTTCCATGATGCCTTCCATCTTGACCGTCTCAGCCGGGAAATCATAAGCGGCATCCGCGACGGGCCAATCCGCCAGCATGCAGCTGTCAGCGGCATGGCCGGGCAGATTGCGGTAGATCTCTTCCGTCATGAAGGGCATGATGGGATGCAGCATGCGGATCATGCCGGAGATGACCGTCTGCAGCACAGCCTGCGTGGCCTTCTTACGGCCTTCATCCTCGCTGTTCAGACCGGCCTTGGCCAGCTCGATATACCAGTCGCAGAATTCGCTCCAGATGAAGTCGTACAACTTCTGGGCAGCCAGGCCATAATCGGCTTCCTCGAAGTGATCGGTCACTTCACGGACAGCGTCGTTATAGCGGGTCAGGATCCACTTATCGGCATCCGCCAGCTGCTTGCCTTCCAACGTTTCCACACCGTTCATGTTCATCAGCACGAAACGGCTGGCATTCCACACCTTGTTGCCGAAGTTACGCGCCATTTCCACCTTTTCGGTAGAATAACGGGTGTCATTACCGGCAGAGATGCCCATCACCAGAGAGAAGCGCAGCGCGTCGGCGCCGTACTGGTCAATGATCTCGAGCGGATCGATACCGTTGCCGAGGGATTTGCTCATCTTGCGGCCCAGCGCGTCGCGCACCAGACCATGGATGACCACACGGTTGAAGGGCACTTCGCCCATCTGCTCCACACCGGAGAAGATCATACGGGCAACCCAGAAGAAGATGATATCGTAGCCGGTGACCAGCGTATCGGTGGGATAGAAATACTTGAGGTCCTCGGTGTTATCCGGCCAGCCCAGTGTGGAGAAGGGCCAGAGCGCGGAAGAGAACCAGGTGTCCAGAACATCTTCATCCTGACTCATATGTGTGCTGCCGCACTTGGGGCACACAGCCACATTCTCACGCGCGACAACGGTCTCGCCGCAGTCATCGCAGTAATAGGCCGGGATACGGTGTCCCCACCACAGGCGGCGGGAGATGCACCAGTCGCGG
>CALCTW010000018.1 GCA_937907055.1 uncultured Clostridia bacterium
CATACGAGGGACAGTGCCGTTTTCAGCCGTGTTATCACGGAAGTGAACCCGGATGCGCTGTCACCACAGCCGTGCAGGAGGGGAAGATCGATTCGTTCCGTGTAGCACGCTATCGTCAGATGCTCATTACAGAAAGAGAAAGGTGGAAGAATCGTTATGACTGATGTACGACCTTCTATTCTTGCCGCGGACCTTCTGAATCTCAAACTGGATATTGATCGGGTAGCGCCTTATATTCAATGGCTTCATTTCGATGTGATGGATGCCCACTTTGTTCCGAATCTCTCGTTTGGTCCTTCTTTGCTTAAGCAGATCAAAAAAGCCTATCCGGATATGCTGATGGATGTTCATCTGATGATGGATAACCCCGCTGAATATATCAGCACATTTGTTCAGTCAGGGGCAGACGCGATCACGGTTCACGCTGAGATCAATGATCTTCCGTCGGTGATCCGCCAGATCAGGGAATCCGGTATAAAGGTCGGCGTATCCCTGAAGCCCGCGACCGATGACAGCGTGTTGCTTTCTTATCTTGATCAGCTCGATCTTATCTTGATCATGACAGTCGAACCGGGGTTCGGCGGTCAGAAATTCGATAACAACCAATTAAAGAAAGCCCGTTCTCTTCGTGCTGCCGGGTTTACCAAGGTCATCAGTGTCGATGGCGGGATCAACGCGACCAATGCGGCAGAATGCGTTAAGAGCGGGGTAAACGCAATGGTGATGGGCACCGCGGTATTCGGCAGTGATCATCCCGATCAGATCATCAATGCATGTTCGGAGTTATAAATGAAAAGAACATCAAATCCCCCCCGGAACCGGGAGCAATTTAAAACAAAAAAGAGTCTCGGACAGAATTTCATTATGGATGAGGGGATTCTGTCTGAAATCGCTGACATTTCCGAAATCGGTCCTGATGATTATGTATTGGAGATCGGCACCGGACTTGGTACGCTGACCAAGCAGCTTGCTGATCGTGCAGCACACGTCGTGACGATCGAGATCGATGATTCCCTGATTCCAATTCTGAATGTCAGTTTTTCCGGAATCGATAATATCACATTGATTCACGGGAACGCTCTGAAACTGGATATCCGCGAGATCATGCTTCGCTATTCTCCCTTCCATGTTGTTGCCAATATTCCTTATTATCTGACGACCGATCTGCTTAATATCCTGCTCCTCAAGGATCTCCCCATAAAGTCTGTCAATGTGATGGTGCAGAAAGAAGCCGCGGAGCGTATCGTTGCCGGCCCCGGCGATGATGCATACGGTATGCTTGCCGTTCGTACTCGTCTACGCGGAAATGCCGAGATCATGCTGGAGGTACCTGCCGCGATGTTTAACCCTCCGCCAAAGTGTGACAGCGCCTTCGTCAGGATTGTTTATGAACAGGAGAATGGCTATTCCGCTGAAGAGCGCAGCCTGATCAATAAAGTGTCTTCCGCGATTTTTCTGATGCGCAGAAAGACCTTGCTCAATAATCTTTGCTCTTCATTCCATCTTTCAAGGGAAGCGGCCTTGGATATCCTCACACAATGTGGGCTTGACGATCGTGTGAGGGGAGAAACACTGGATGTTCCTACTTTCCTCCAGATCGCAAAGCTGCTTTAAAGCGTGAATTTGCATTTTCAATAAAATATGCTATAATGATTCGGGTTTAAGCCCGAATCATTTTCTATTAGGAGACAGTATGTATCAGTTTACGAGCGAATTTGAGCAAAGAGGAATGGCAAAGAAGCAAAAGACCTTTTTCTTCTCCGTGATCTCAGTGCTCTGCGTCATTATTATCATTCTTTCTGTCATTATTGCTTTTAAGAGCACGATCTCCAGTGATTCAAGACAAGTGATCAGGCAGCGTATCGTAAACTGTATCTCTGAAGCAAGAGATTCATTGAATGCGATCTCTTCCAGCGTGGACAGCGATACCGCGTCAAGAGTCGGCAATATAAAAGGCTATGTATACACAGTCAAGCATCTCAACCGTGTAAACATGGCCTTGAATAATCAGGAATCTCTCATTGATGAACAGATCATAGAATTATTGGAGAATGATCTTCAACAGTTTGACAGTCTGCTTAAAACAAGCGGCTCAACTATGACAGTCCGTTCAAACCTGAGCGAACATCTGGAACAGTTAAAAGCCAGCATCCAGAACTGAATACGCCTTCCTTACAAAGCATTTGCTTCGATCATTGAAGCAAGTGCTTTTTTGATAGCGATCTTTCCATGCGTGTAAGTAAGTCCGCCCTGCTGATAAATAATATAAGGCTCACGAATCGGACCATCCGCGCTCAATTCGATCGAAGCGCCGGAGACGAAGGTGCCTGCCGCCATGATGACCTTGTTTTCATAGCCCGGCATATCCCAGGGCTCCGGATATGCATTGCTGTCAACAGGCGAAGCTGCCTGAATCCCGCGGCAATAAGCGATCATCTTTTCCTCACTGCCAAGTTCGATCGACTGTATGATGTCGGCGCGCGGCGCATTATAGGACGGCTTGCTCTTCATTCCGAGCATTTCAAAGATACTGGCTGAAAGAACAGCAGTTTTGATTGCCTGATTCACAGTGTGCGGTGCCATAAACAACCCCTGATAGAATGGCCTGTATGAGGCAGCGTAGCTTCCTTCCTCGCGGCCGATTCCGGGAGCAGTCAGGCGAGTCTCGATCCGCTCGATCGCTCGATTAGTACCCGCGATATACGCGCCGGTCGGCGCGATACCGCCGCCTGCATTCTTGATCAGACTACCGCAGCACAGATCCGCTCCATAGTTTGTCGGTTCATCTGCACAGACAAACTCACCATAGCAGTTATCCACCATAACAAAAATGTCAGGATCATAGTCATGGATTGCTTTGATCACTTCCGCCATCTGATAGGGCAGGAGAGACTCTCGCCAGGCATATCCACAGCTGCGCTGGATCAGAACGACCTTCGTATTCTTATGTTCACGCAGAGCACTCATCACAGCCGTAACGTCGATCTGACCATCATTCGTCATTTCGACATCGCTATAGCTGATCCCACTTTCTTTCAAGGTGCCGATCGTCTGCTTATCGCTAAGTCCGATCACCGTACGCATCGTATCATAGGGGAGACCTGTGATCGAAAGCAGATGATCTCCGGGTAAAAGAAGACCAAAGAGGCACATGGACAACGCATGCGTACCGCTTACGAACTGCGGACGCACGATCGCCGCTTCTGTACCAAAAAGTTTTGCGAATATTCTTTCCAGTGTGTCGCGGCCGACATCGTCATAACCATAACCGTTCGTTTGCGCGAAGTGACGGACAGCTACACTCTCATCCGAAAACGCAGCCAGCACGCGCTCCGTATTGCGATACTCGATCTCATCCAGTTTTTCAAAAACAGGCAAGCATCTTTCTTCGGCTTTTCTGATCAATTCATCGATGTTCATCATATCTACCCCTTAAAGAATCGTTTTCAGCACAATTTCCTTTGCGCTGTCCACGTTGTTTTCTTTCATATCGATCCAGCGGATCCGTTCGTCTCTTCTGAACCATGTCATCTGTCGTTTGGCATAGTTTCGGCTCTTTTGCTTGATCAAAGCGATTGCTTCATCGATACTGCATTCACCGTGCAACGCGCTGATCAGTTCTTTATACCCAATCCCTTTCATGCTCTGTTCAAAACCAGTCAGACCCATCTCAAGGAGCATCCTGATCTCGTCAATTAAACCTTCATGGATCATCATATCTACCCGCCGATTGATGCGATCATATAGGATATCCCGATCCCAAAGCGGTGCAAAAATGATAAATTCATGATCGGGATCTTCATGGACAGCGTCCTGTTGCTCTGAGAACGGTACACCTGTCAGTTCATAGACTTCCAACGCCCGAATGACACGGCGCGTATCATTGATATGCAGACGCATGGCTGTAGGGGGATCCACTTCCTCCAACAGATCGTGGAGATGCTGTTTACCCTCTTCGTCACAGATTCTCTGGTACTTATTCCGTATCTCATCATTGCCGCGGTCGTTCGCGAAATTCATATCGGTCGTGATCGCGTTCAGATACAGACCCGTTCCACCAACAAAAAACGGTGTGCTTATTGTTTGCATCAGTGGAGCCGCGTCTTCTTTATACTGGGCAACACTATAGGCATCGAAAGGAGATACGTGATCAAACAGATAATGCGGGACCCGTTCCTGTTCTGCCGCTGTCGGCTTGGCGGTACCAATATCCATATGACGATAGATCTGCATGCTATCCATGCAGATGATAGACCCTTGCGCTGCCTTTGCGGCCTCAAGCGCAATCGAACTCTTCCCGCTTGCCGTAGGCCCGGTGATGACGATGATCTTCTTTTTCATTCTGCTCAATCCTGTATCCGTTTGAATCTTTTCTCCAGATCTCTCTTTTCAAGTTCCACAAATAACGGACGGCCATGCGGACAGGTCGGGGGAATCTTAGCAGTAATGACATCCTTGACAAGCTTCATCAATTGCAGTTTATCTATGCTTTCTCCGCCCTTGATCGCATGCTTGCAGGCAGTCTGGCGCATACGCGCCAGTTTGTCTTCATCCGTATAATTAAACCCTTGCGCCAATTCGTCCAGGATATCGGTCAGCGCGCTTTCAGCCTGCGCAGCGCTCATTATCACAGGTACGCCGCGAATCGTAAGATCAAGATCTCCGAAACGTTCAGTATCAAAACCGCAGGTACGGATCATTGATTCGTTGTCATTGTAAGCACTCATCTGCGCATGGGTCAGATGGATGATCTTCGAGACCAGCAACCCCTGCGACACTTGCGTATTCCTTCTGTCCGCCTCAGCAAGCTTTTCATACAGCATTCTTTCGTGAGCCGCGTGCTGATCGCACAGGATCATCTTATCACCATACTGAAAAACAATATAAGTATTGAAGATTACGCCGATATAAAGAACTGCAGGGCCAACTTCCGGTACCGCGCTGCCCAGCATATCCTGCTGCTCAATCTTTTCCATCGAATTATAAACGATGTGCATCTGTTTTTTTGGAGTCATATCAGAAACAGATGTTGTATGAGCAGACTCCGGCTCAGGCTTGATCTGAACTCTTACTTTTTCTTCAAAGTCAGGTTTTGAAGAATAAACCGGTGCGGCGTATGAGAAAGCGACGGGAGCAGAAACGGCAGGAGAAGAAGAAGTGCCGCGATCCGCTGTTCCCGGATTTGCGGGTGTTATCTCAGGAAGAACATTCTTCTGTGTTTTCACATCAGCAGCTTCTGACAGATGGTTTACAGCAGCCGGTATTCCGCGCGGTTCCTTTAACATACCCGATTCTACAGGTATACCTGCGGACTCAGCGGTCGTAAAGGAATCGGTGATCTTGATCTTCACATCCGGCTTTGGGGTATTTCCGGGAGTTGTTGTCGGGTTACCAAAAAGTGCCGGCATATGCTGAAAAATGTTTTCTCCCGCTAAGCAATCCGAAATGATTGCCTGAACACCATTCAACACCTGCTTTTCATCCTGAAAACGAACTTCCCATTTATTTGGATGCACATTCACATCCACATTCTCATAGGGCATTGTAATCGAAAGTACGCACACCGGAAACCGCCCGATCATGACTCGCTGAACACAGGCGCTTTCCAGAGCACGCGTAAGAAAAGCGCTCTTCATCATTCTGCCATTAATGAAAAAATACTGCTGAGAACGGTTTCCTCTGGATAATTCGCCCGTACCGACATAACCGGAAACGATCATTCCGTTCATGCAGCCATCGATCTTATGGAGCTTTTTCAGCGTATCAAGCCCCCATATACACATAACCGCGCTCTCGGTTTTCCCATCTCCCGCAGAAAAGAAAACATTCTTACCATCCGCCCTGAATCGGAAGGAGACTTCCGGATGAGAAAGGATCACACGTGTCATTACATCTGTAACGGCAGCTGTTTCCATCGCGGTCTTTTTCAGAAACTTCTTTCTTACAGGCGCGTTATAAAAAAGATCAGTGACCGTGATCGTCGTTCCTTCGGAGCAGGCAGCCTCCTGGATCTCTCCCAGAACTCCGCCTTCATTTTTTACGCTGATTCCCATGGACTCACCGCGTGCCCGAGTCGTCATCTTGACAACAGAAACTGCTGCGATCGACGCCAACGCTTCGCCGCGGAATCCCATGGTTTTGATGCCATAAATATCTTGTGCTGTTGCAATCTTACTGGTCGCGTGGCGCGCAAAAGCAAGACGGATATCCTGCGGGAGAATACCTTTACCGTTATCCGTAACCTTGAAGTAGGAAACGCCGCCTTCCCGGATATCCACACTGACAGATGTGGCTCCGGCATCCAGGGCATTCTCTACTAATTCTTTGATTGCTGCGGCAGGACGTTCAACCACTTCGCCCGCAGCAATCTGACCGATCACCTCCGGCGGTAATTGACGTATCCTTTGATTATCCATATATACTCCTTACAGTTTCAATGCCTTTTCATGCAACAGGAACATTTTATTCAACGCATCCATGGGGGTCATAGAAAGAACATCGATGGATCTGATCTACTCAATGAATTCCGTCTGGGTAAATCCAAGCAAGTCCATCTGCTGATTTGCTTTCTTTTTACCGGCAGAAAGTATGTTCTGCCCGATACTGTTCTGATTGATATTGTTGACCTCCAGCCTGGCCTCGATCTCCTGCGCGCGCGCGACAACGGCACGGGGGACACCGGCCAAACGGGCCACATAAATACCAAAGCTCTTATCCGCGCCGCCTGATATGATTTTTCGCAGGAAGATCACATCCTCACCGTGTTCTTTCACCGCAACGCAGTAATTGACCACGCCCTCCAGCTGCCCTTCCAATTCGCTCAGTTCATGGTAATGCGTTGCAAAAAGCGTTTTTGCTCCGCACTTGGATTTATCGCAGAGATACTCGACAGCCGCCCAGGCGATGCTGAGCCCGTCAAAAGTACTGGTTCCCCGTCCGATCTCATCCAGAATGACGAGTGATTTTTCGGTCGCATTCCTGAGAATGTACGCTGTTTCACTCATTTCTACCATGAAGGTGCTCTCACCGGCCGCAAGATCATCACTGGCGCCGACTCTTGTATAGATGCAATCGAGAAGAGGAATCGTAGCCTGTGATGCAGGGACAAAGCTTCCGATATGAGCCATCAGCGCGATCAGCGCCACCTGACGCATGTATGTGCTCTTACCGGCCATATTGGGTCCGGTAATGATCTGCATCCGGCGATCGGTTTGATTGATCAACGTATCATTTGGAACAAACGAACGGTCTGCCAGATTCTTTTCTACAACAGGATGACGGCCATCCCGAATATCGATCACGCCATCTTCAGTAATGACAGGCTTGACATAATCATTTTCATGCGCTGCCTGTGCCAAAGAAAGGTAGGCGTCCAGCGTTTTATATCCAAGCGCGATATTCTGCAGATCAGAGATAGACGCGGAGATCTGCTGCCGGATCGAGTCGAACAGTTCTGCTTCTAATTTCTGTGCGCTATCCTGTGCTCCGCTGATCTTGATCTCGATGTTATGCAGTTCTTCCGTTGTGAAGCGCTCTGCGTTTGCCAGCGTCTGTCTTCTGACATAATGAGCAGGGACAAGATCATAAAAGGAGCGTGTCACTTCGATGTAATAGCCAAAGACCCGATTATACTGGATCTTCAGGTTTTTGATACCCGTCTTCTCGCGTTCCCTCTGTTCAAGCTCCACAAGCCATTTCTTACCGTCTGTGGATGCCAGACGATATTCATCCAGTTCCTTCGAGAACCCGGAACGGATATAGCCGCCGTCTGTCAGCAAAAGAGGACAATCCGGATTGATCGCGTTCAGAAGCAATTCCTGAAGCGAATCCAGGGGTTTGATCAATTGCCGGATCGCGTTGATCCCATCACCGGAAAGAGACTCGAGCAAAGAAAGAATCACAGGAGCCTGTTCAAGCGAACGAAGAATAGAAAGACAATCACGGGCATTGATGCTCTTATAGGCCACTTTGGAAAGAAGCCGCTCGATATCATATACATTCGTCAGTACATCTCTCAGTTCCTGACTGATTACATAATTATCAAAGAGCGCTTCGACTGCATTCAGACGCAATTCGATCTTTTCTTTATCGATCAAAGGCTGCTCGACAAAAGATTTCAGCATACGTCCGCCCATGGCAGTCACGGTATGGTCAAGTACTGAAAGCAGAGATCCATTGCGTGTTTTCTCGCGTAATGTCTCTGTCAGTTCAAGATTACGCCGTGTCGCTCGGTCGAGCGGCATGGTGCTGCCTGCTTCGATCACACGAAGCGCGGCGATGTGAACAAGACTGTTTTTCTGTGTGTCGGCAAGATACCGGATCAACGCGCCTGCTGCTGAAACAGAATGCCCCATGGATTGATCCAATCCAAGAGCCGTCGCAGAAGAAGTATTGAAATGCTTTAACAGCATGCTTCGCGCGTTTTGGCTTTGGAAAGCAGCCGCCTGATACTGCGTAACACGAATCGCGCAGCAAGGCTGAACAGTCTCAAGATCGTTCGTCAGGATCTCTCCCGGGGAAATAGCCGCAACTACACTTTTCAATGTCTGCGGCGTAAAAGCAAACTGCTGCACATAAAACTCACCGGTCGATACATCGCAATAGCTGACCGCCGCTCTTTTCCCGCTGACATAGATCACACACAGGAAATTATTATTGCGTTCTCCGATAACGCCGGTATCGGTCAGCGTACCGGGCGTGATCACACGAATAACGTCCCGCTGAACCAGTCCTTTTGCAAGCGCAGGATCTTCCGTCTGTTCACATATCGCGACCCGGTACCCTTTCTCGATCAGTTTTGATACGTAGTTATCAACAGCATGAAAAGGAACGCCCGCCATCGGTGCGCGTTCTTCAAGACCACAATCCTTCCCGGTCAGAACCAGTTCCAGTTCTCTCGAGGCTGTGATCGCGTCATCAAAGAACATTTCATAGAAGTCACCAACCCTGAAAAACAAAAGGGTATCGGGATTCTGTTCTTTGATATTCATATACTGCTGCATCATAGGGGAAAGGGTTGCCATGGTCGTTACTCCTTATCTGATCGTCAATGGCATCCACCGCAGCTGCTGCAATTCCCGCTGCATCCGGAGCCGGAGCTTTCGGGGGAGATCACACTCTGCAGTTCTTCATTGATCATGTTCATCATCATTGTAAAGATATTACGGGCATCCTGCATTGCCTTTGCAAGCGGCAAAGCCCGCATATCAAGCTGAACCTGTTCCAGTTCCTTGGAAAGCGCAGCGATCTTTTCAAAGTCCGGCTTATCTTCTCCGGTAGCATCCTGCATTTCCTGATACTTCTCATAATACTTTGCGGAAAGCTGCATCATCTCAGGATCATTCATGGCAGCTTCTTCAGCAAGTCGCATATTGATAAACTCCTTGCTTACAGCGATCTCCTGCGCAAGTTCTTTTGCTTTGGCCTGAACCTTCTCATTCATGTATATTCATCTCCTTATATCATTTTTCCTTTGAGCGTTGTCTTACCGTATCCCGTGATCTCAACATTCACGATTTCTCCTGCCTGTCTGTGCAGGGTATTCTCAAAGTTGACTGAGATATTGCGTCCGCTCTTGCCGGTGATCATCATTTCATCACGTTTGGAGGAACCGGTGATCAATACGCTTTCCTTCTTCCCGATCATGGATTCAAAGACAGCCTTTGTCTTATTCTCCTGCAGCGCGATCAGCCTTCCGATCCGCTCGCTCGCTACATCATCCGGAATCTGAGCCGGCATCTGAGCCGCTCTTGTTCCTACACGGGGGCTATAGATAAAGGTGAACGCGCTGTCATATCCTACTTCATCCACCAGACTCATCGTATCCATGAATTCCGCTTCCGTTTCGCCCGGGAAAGCAACAATAAGGTCTGTCGTCAAACCGATATCCGGCACTGCCTCGCGGATCTTCTTCACCTTATCCATATACTGTTCTCTGGTATAATGGCGATTCATCATCTGAAGGATCCGATCATTGCCCGATTGCGCGGGCAAATGGAAATGACGGCAGATCTGAGGTGTTCTGGCGATCTCCTCGATCAAGGCATCCGTCAGGTCCTTCGGATGGCTGGTCATAAAGCGGATGCGGGGGATACCTGTCTTCGCGACTTCATGAAGCAATTTCGCAAAATCCGGATTTCCGTCAAGATCCTTACCATAACTGTTCACATTCTGACCAAGAAGCATGATCTCCTGAACGC
>CALCTW010000019.1 GCA_937907055.1 uncultured Clostridia bacterium
ACGGCAAGATCATCAACATCTGCTCCATGATGAGCGAGCTGGGCCGCGAGACCGTTTCCGCCTATGCGGCGGCAAAGGGCGGCCTCAAGATGCTCACCCGCAACATCTGCAGCGAGTATGGCGAGAAGAACATCCAGTGCAACGGCATCGGGCCGGGCTATATCGCCACGCCCCAGACCGCGCCCCTGCGTGAGCGTCAGGCGGACGGCAGCCGTCATCCCTTCGATCAGTTCATCGTCAGCAAGACCCCCGCGGCCCGCTGGGGCACCCCGGAGGATCTGCAGGGTCCCGCCGTGTTCCTGGCCAGCGATGCCAGCAACTTTGTCAACGGCCATGTGCTGTATGTGGACGGCGGCATCCTTGCCTATATCGGAAAGCAGCCCTGAGACCGAACACGTGTTTTCTCTCCCGTCCTTTCCGGACGGGAGTTTTCTTTTTCGGCTTTTCTCCGGCTTTTTCTCCGGCTGCGCAAGGATAATCCGGCAGCCGGGTCGAAATAACAGATCAGCGCATGATGATCGTGTGCGACCAATTCAGGATAAAAGAGGCATATCAATGATGGATCTTCTGACTTATGTAAAATATACACAGATCCTCCGGGATGAACTGATCCCCGCCACCGGCTGCACGGAGCCGATTGCGCTCGCCTGGGCAGCCGCGATGGGAAGAAAAATGCTCCCCGCGGAGCCGGAGAGCATCCTTTGCTGGGCCAGCGCCAGCATCATCAAGAATGTAAAGAGCGTTGTGGTCCCCAATACCGACGGCCTGAAGGGCATCGAAGCGGCTGTGGCTGCCGGTGTCACGGTTGGCGCGGCAGATAAGGAGCTGGAGGTGCTCAGCGCTGTGCCGGAGGACGCGCACGCGCGGATCCTCAGCTTCATGGATCGCTGTCCCATCACGGTCAAATTGTCCGCCAGCGCGGAAAGCTTTGATATCCTGCTGGAGATGAAGGCCGGGGAGCATTCCTCCCGCGTGCGCATCGCCGGTCATCATACCAATGTCGTTCTGCTGGAGCAGGACGGCAAGCTTTTGAAAGAGAATCAGACCACCCTCGAATCCGTCCAGCAGGGCAGTGACGACCCCTTCATGACCATCAAGGGGATCTATGAATACGCGAAGAGCTGCCGCATGGAGGATGTGGAAGAGACCATCCAGCGTCAGATCGACTGCAATGTGGCCCTCGCCAACGCCGGCATGAGCGGTGAATGGGGCGCGCAGATCGGAAGGATGATCCTTGAAAAGGGCGGCACCGAGAACACGCTGGCCAAGGCCCGCGCCTACGCGGCTGCCGGTTCCGACGCGCGCATGAGCGGCTGTGAAATGCCCGCGGTCATCAATTCCGGCTCCGGCAATCAGGGGCTGACCATCACGCTGCCCGTCGTTACCTATGCGGAGGCCATGTATACGCCCCGGGAACTGCTCATCCGTGCCCTCGTTTTTGCCAATCTTTCCTCCATCCGCATCAAGAAGGAGATCGGCTGCCTCTCCGCCTATTGCGGAGCGGTATGCGCGGGCTGCGCCGCGGGCGCCGGTATCGGTTTCCTGCGCGGCGATCCGTGTGATGTGCTGGAGCGCGCCATTGTCAACGGTCTGGCCATCCTGAGCGGCACCATCTGCGACGGCGCCAAGCCCTCCTGCGCGGCCAAGATCGCCATGAGCGTGGAGGCGGGTGTCATGGCGCTGGAGATGGCCGAACGCGGCAATGACTTCCACGGCGGAGACGGCATTGTGAAAAACAATACAGAAGAGACCATCCATGAGGTGGGCACGCTGTGCCGCGAGGGCATGAGCGTGACCAATGATGTGGTTCTGAATATCATGCTGGGAAAGTAAACCCGGCGCGAGCACAAATATGATCAAAAACTCCTTTTCCGGTGTGTTTTCCGGAAAAGGAGTTTCTTTATTATTTAATATTGATCTTTATTGAAATTCTATTTTTATTTCTGATTCAACCGTGATCAGATTTCATTTTCGACCGGAACAACGACGCCCGCGTCAAAGGAGATATCCGCGTTTTCGGAGGAAACGCTCACGGTATCCGCGGTGCTCTCAGAAGAAACGCTCATGTTCTCATCCACGGCGACATTGCTGGCGTTGTCCGCTTCGGCATTGACGTTTTCCTCGGCGGCATTGTTCGCGGCGTTGTTGCCGCGCACGGCTTCACCGGCCTTGCCGACACCCTTCAGGGCAGCGGTCTTGGCCGCGGAAACAGCGGCGTCCTCCAGCACGATATCCACCGCGCTGCGGTTATCCTTGCTGTTCGTCAGGTCCATCGTGATCTGGGTGGCGGTACCGGTCACATAGTTGGCAGCGGTATTGGTAACAGCGGACACATCCATGCCCTTGCACACACCGCCGGTCAGAGCGCTGACACCGGCAGCGATCATTTCCTTACCGGCAGTCTCGCCGTCCTTATAACCAACAGCCCATTCGGTGCCGCTCTTGGCGAGCTGCGCGCCGGCAACAACGTAGGAGGGAACACCGCAGGCGGTAGAGGCGATGATCGCCACATCCGTCAGCAGGCCGTTATCGGCCTCTTTGTAGCCATCCTTCATGGTATCAACAAACTGGCTGGAGTAGGAGTAGTCCTTCTTACCGGTGCGGATCCATTCTTCAGTCTCGTACACCGCGGCACCCACAGTACCAAGCGCGCCGGTAACCATCTTACCGGTACCTTCGGCCAGATCAACGAAGTCGGTGCCGATCTTCTTGCCGTTCTTGAGGATATCGCCCGCGTTGTCCTTCATCTTATCGATGGAGTTGTTCATATCCTGATAGCATTCATCAGTCGGGGTATCGGTGAATGCGTCCAAAGCCGCGCCCTTGATGGCGTTACCGGCTGTCTTTACGGCGTGCACCGCGGTCTTGGCCACACTGGCGATGGTGTCAAAGATGGAACCGGCACTCGCGGTACCGATCACGGAGAAGCAACCGACGGCCAGCACGACCGCGATCATAAGGGAAGCAATCAGTTTTTTCATTTTCATTTTCCTTTCGCGCCTGAGCGCTTTCTTTCTTTTTTCTTTTCAGGAGGTTTCCTCGCCCTCCTGACAGTACCTATTGTAGAGGATCGGGGAGGGGAAATGAATATCCGTTCATGATTGCTTTCATACAATGACGGTTTATTCTGTTTTCGTTTTTGTTTAATAATGATCGATCTCCATAAAGAAACTCCTTTTCCGGCGTTGCTTCCGGAAAAGGAGCTTTATTATTATTTGTTATTGTTCTTTAGCAAGATCTTATCGTTATTTCTGATCCGTGATCAGGCCTCGTTTTCGACCGGAACATTCACACCGGAATCGATCGAGACATTATTGTCGGCGGCGGCATTCGCGGAACCGGCGTTGTTGCCGGCAGCGGCATTCGCGTTCGCGGAGGCGTTATCAACGGCAACGTTGCTCGCGTTATCCGCGCCGGGATCGGCATTCTGAGCGTTATTCTGAGCGTTATTCTGAGCGGCGTTCTGCCCGGCATTCTGATTGGCGTTCTGATCAGCGGCGTTGTTACCGCGTACAGCTTCACCGGCCTTGCCGACTCCCTTCAGTGCGGCGATCTTGGCGGCGGAGACAGCGGCGTCTTCCAGCACGATATCCAGCGTGCTGCGGTCATCCTTGCTGTTATTCATATCCAGTGTGATCTGGGTGGCGGTGCCGGTCACGAATTTGACAGCGGCGTCAGTAAAACCCTGCAGATCCATGCCCTTGCACACACCGCCGGTGATGGCGCTGACACCGGAGGTGATCATTTCTCTGCCGGCAGTCGACATGTCTTTATAACCGGCAGCCCACTCGACGCCGCTCTTGGCAAACTGACCGATGCCGACCGCGTAGGAGGGCACACCGCAGGCAGTCGTCGCGATGATCGCGAGATCGGTAAAGATGCCGTTATCGGCTTTCTTGTAACCGGCCTTCATGGTGTCAACAAACGCGCCTGACAGGGAGTAGTCCTTTTTGCCGGTGCGGATCCATTCTTCGGTCTCATAAAGCGCTGTGCCCATGGCACCCATAGCGCCCACCATGACATCCTTGGAACCTTCGAGCAGATCAACGAAGTCGGTACCGATCTTTTTACCGTTTTCGAGGATATCGCACGCGTTCTCCTTTACTTTATCAAAGGAGTTTCTCGCGTCTTTGTAGCATTCATCAGAAGGGGTATCGGTGAAGGCATCCAGAACCACGCCCTTGATGCCGTTTCCGGCCGTTTTTACAAGATGTACCGCGGATTTGGCGATGCTGCCGATGGTATCAAAGATAGAACCGGCACAGGCAGTACTGAGAACCGAGAAGCAACCTACGGTCAATATAACCATGACCATCAATGTAGCGAATAACTTTTTCATTTTCATTCTCCTTTCACACGGTGACGATTTCTTTCTTTCTCTGTTCAGGAGTTTTCCTTGCCCTCCTGACAGTGCCTATTGTAGAGGATACAGAACGTGAAATGAATAACAGTACATGATCTCTTTCATACAATACCTGTATATTCTGTTTTCGTTTTTGTTTATTATTGCAGTCTATCGGATCATCATCACGGCGCGGCAAAAAGGCAGCGCGTTCGCGCCCGGAGGATACGCGGTCAGAAGCATTTCATCTGAACCGAAAGGAATTGTTCAAATAACCATGGCGGTTTGTTCAATGAGCGGGCGTGACAGGGAAAATAACTTGTGATAAAATATAAATGTGGAAATGCGGCCTGTTTTTTTGTCGGGCCATCAAGGAGAGAAAAATGAAAGAGATCAAACTGACCACGTTGACCGGTGAACGCGCCCTTTTTGGCGCCAAAGATGTTTTTGTTCAGGATACTGTGTTTTGTGACGGTGAATCTCCCTTAAAGGAAAGCAGCAATATCAAACTGAAGAATGTCATGTTCCGCTGGAAGTATCCGCTGTGGTACGTCAAGAATGTTCAGGCGGAGGAATGCACCTGGTTTGATATGGCGCGCGCCGGTGTTTGGTACACCGAGGATGTGTCCATCCGCGAAACGGTCGTGCAGGCCCCGAAGAACTTCCGCCGCTGCAAAAATCTGAAGCTGGAGAATGTCACGTTCACCAACGCGGAGGAGACACTGTGGCACAACTCCGGCGTTGAAATGAAGAATGTGACGGCCAAAGGCAACTATTTCGCCATGGACAGCGATCATATGAAGATCGACGGTCTGACGCTGGACGGCAATTACAGCTTTGACGGCGTGAAGGATGTGGAAATCAGCAATTCCCGTCTGATCACCAAGGACGCCTTCTGGAACAGCGAAAACGTGACGGCGCGCAACTGCTTCATCACCGGTGAATATCTGGGCTGGAACAGCAAAAACCTCACGCTGATCGATTGCACCATCGAAAGCCTGCAGGGCATGTGCTACTGCGAGAACCTCAAGATGATCAACTGCCGCCTGTTCAACACCACGCTGGCCTTTGAGTACAGCAGTGTGGACGCGGATCTGACCGGCCGCGTGGAGGATGTTTTCAATCCTGCCTCCGGTGTCATCCGCGCGGAGGAGATCGGCACCCTGATCATGGAAAAGGATCTTATCGATCCCGCGAAGACCGAGATCGTGTGCCCCAAGATCGGCAAGACCGAAGATATCGTGGAATGGCGGAAAGAAAAATGATCTATGATTTTGATACCCCGCTGGATCGTACCGGCACGGATTCCTACAAGTGGGATATCCGTCCGGGCGAGCTGCCTATGTGGGTCGCGGATATGGATTTTGAGACCGCCCCCTGCGTAAAGGAAGCGGTGCTTCGCCGCGCGCAGAACGGCGCCTACGGCTACACTGTGGTCCCGGATACGTGGACGGAAGCTTATCAGAACTGGTGGCAGCGCAGGCACGGCCTTACGATCGAAAAGGACTGGCTCATTTTCGCCACCGGTGTCGTGCCGGCCATCTCTTCCATCGTGCGCAAGCTGACCACGCCCAATGAAAATGTGCTGCTGATGACCCCTGTGTACAACATCTTCTTCAACAGCACGGTGAATAACGGCTGCCGGGTGCTTGAAAGCCCGCTGAAGTACGAGAACGGCGTGTATTCCATCGACTGGGCGGATCTGGAGAAGGGTCTTTCCGATCCGCAGACCTCCCTGCTCATCCTGTGCAATCCGCACAATCCTGTGGGCCGCATCTGGACCAAGGAGGAACTGGCCGGGATCGGTGATCTTTGCAAAAAGTATCATGTCACGGTCGTCAGCGATGAGATCCACTGTGAGCTGACTGAGCCTGGGCTTGAATACACCCCCTTCGCGGCGGTGAATGACACCTGCCGGGAGATCTCCGTCACCTGTGTTTCTCCCAGCAAGGCGTTCAATATCGCCGGTCTGCAGAGCGCCGCGGTCTTTGCCGCGGATGAAGCGCTGCGTCATAAGGTGTGGCGCGGGCTGAACACCGATGAATGCGCCGAGCCGAACATCTTTGCCTGCGCCGCGGTCACCGCCGCACTCACGGAAGGTGAGGAATGGCTGGAGCAGTTAAAGGATTATCTGTGGAAAAACCGCGAATACGCGGCGGATTATATCAGCAGGAACATCCCCGGTACTTATTGCGTCCCTGCCGAAGCCACGTATCTGCTGTGGCTGGATTGCACGCGGATCACGAAGGAGACCGAAAAACTGGCCGCCTTCATCCGGGAAAAGACCGGCCTCATCATCACCGAGGGCGATGAATACGGCAAAGCCGGGCAGGGCTTCCTGCGTATCAATCTGGCCTGTGCCCGCAGCGTGGTGGAGGAAGGCATGCGCCGCCTCGCGGAAGGCTTCCGCCTTTTCCGTGAACAGGCCTGACCGCGCCTGAAACAGCCGCCCGATCCTATCAAAAAAGGCCGCGTACCGGCCTTCTGAATAAAAAGAGGATCTGCCCCTTCACAAGTTATTATGTAAAGGAAGGTTTACCCCTCCTTTACAGGAGCTGTTGAAA
>CALCTW010000020.1 GCA_937907055.1 uncultured Clostridia bacterium
AGCGGAAGGTATAGCGCGGCTCGGTCTCCTCTCCGTACAGGATCCCTGTCACCCGCTTGAACGCGTCATATTCATTGCGCACGGTGAAGCCGTTTCCATAGGTCACGCTGCTGACAGTGCCGTAGTTCGGCCGCGAAGCGTCATTTTGGTATTCGGTTGTTGAAAGGTTCTGTGTGCCGACCGCGACTGTCGTCTGTCTGCCAAGCGCGTCATATCCGAAATGATACACCACATCGTGCTGCGGATCTTCATCCGTGTTATGGCGCACCTCTGTCAGCCTGTCATTTACATCATAAGTATAATGGTTTTTGTATTCCTTTACAACATTTTCATTTGTAACATTTGTGCTGACTTCGGTCACTCTGCGCAATGTGTCATAGGTATAGTTCACCGTCTGTCCGTTCGGGTCGGTCACGCTCTCTGTGGTGCCCTTGTCCGCATCCGTTACCGTGGTCACGCTCTTCCCGCGGGCATCTTGCTGTTCTGTCACATAGTTCCCGTTTTCATCCCATGCGGTGGCTGTCTCGATGGTATCCGAAATAACGCCGTTGTGATCCCAGATCTCGGCGGTCAGGGGATTGCCATATTCATCATAGGTATAAGCAGCCTTCGTTCCCAGTGGTGAGATCATATTCACAAGCAGATGCTTCTTCCGCTGCGCTTCCGTCTCACCCCAGTGATACACCGTGCTTTCCGTTCTGCCGGGCGCTTTATAGCGTGTCTGGTTATTCTGCTCATCATATTCGCTTGCCGCGCTTCGGCCATACAGGGTCTTCGCCGCTGTGCGGTTGCCCTTTTCATCATAGATATATTCCGTGCCGAACTGCTCCGGATACAGATACATACATCCGAAGTCCGCGTTGTTCATCTGGCTCTTATACTCTATGCAGAAGCGAATATGGTAGTAATCAAACGGCGCGACGACCTGCCCGCTGACAAACTGCCAGCTGCCCGTTTCATCATTCCAGTTGACAGTTCCACCGCTTACAAAATAGCTTTCGTTTTGACTGAACTGAACATTGATCCGGCAGCACACATACGGCTCACTGCCTTCCTTTTTGGCATAGGCTCTGGCCCAGCCGCCTGCTGTGAACACATCCCCCGCGTGACCATAGGCCCGGAACTGCTGATACACATAGATGGTTCTGCCGGGAAGACCATACAGACGCAGTGTTCTGCCTGTCATATGCTGCGGCGCTTCTGTTTCCGCCAGCGTGCCGGTTCCGAAGAACGATATGGGGTCATTGGCTTCCTTGCTCCACTTATCCGGGATCGTTCCCGTGCCCAGCGCGAAATCGCTGTTGTGCAGCAGATTATAGTGGTTGCAGGTCATGCCCGCTTCCAGCTGAACGCAATCAAACCACGCGCTGCCGGCTGCGGTACGTGCGATCAGCGAACAGGTCACGGTTCTTGTGCTGTTCAGCGTGAAGGAGACCGCGGTACGGGAAAACCCTGCCGCGGCATCCACCGGCGCGGGATCGCTTTCATACATAACGATCTCGTCTCCGTCCGGATAGCTGACAGCGATCACGGCTTCCGGGGCATTGGAGATCACATGGCAGCTGAGGGTATAGTCACCGGGCTCAAGAGTCACGATTTGCTGCAGTTTCAGCGTTTTTCCTGCCGTGATCGTCAGTTTTTCCGATACCGCGCCGTACAGCTTCTTTGCCTGATCTCTTGTTACGGTTCCCGTTCCGACCTGTGTCCAGTTGCTGCTGCCTTCTTCAAATGAACTGTCCTTCAGCAGATTGGTGACCACCTTTTCCATACGGGATACCCGGGTGGCATGGTTTCGCGGCATACTCTCATTGGCTCCGCTCCGGTCATATTCCGCGTATCGCGCAAATCCCAGCTCATCATCCACACTGACGGTGTTTCCGTCATCATTGAAGTGATACCGCACGGTCTTTTCGCTGAAGGCATCCGTGACACACGTGATATGATTTTCATAGGTATACAGGGTGTTGCTGCCAAAGAGCGTTTCATCTCCGTTTGCCGCGCTGATTGTGACCTGTGTCACATCATGCGGCAATCCGCCTGTTACATCGAAGTTCGCATAGGTATATTCCGCCCTTGTACCATCCGGGGCCTGAGCGGCTGTCAGCAAACGGAACACGCCTGCCCGGTCATAGGTATAGATACTGTCCTTGCCATCCTCATGGGTAATGCCCGTCAGGCATCCATCCGTATAGGTAAAACGGGTGCAGGCATTTGCAGTCTGCCAGGGTGCGCGGATGGCGCTGAGCAGGTCATTTTCGTAATCAAATACTGTCACACGCCCGGCACCGTCCGTAACGGACAGGATCTTCATCCCCTGCGCGGTAACCGTGATCTGATTTCCTTTCGCGTCCGTCAGGCTGCCAAGCAGGACCGGTCCTGTTGCGACAGCCGGAAAAGTCATGATATTGTCGCCTTTATCCGTGATCGTGATCTGCGTTTCTTCCGCGTTCAGGGTAAGGCCGATCCCGTCTTCATCCTTATTGTCACTGCCGAAGGCGTGGGCGGTTCCGTCGCCGTCGGTATACCAATATACATTCTGCTGATCCTTATGCAGGGTCTGGTGCAGACTGCTGCGCCAACCATAGCCCATATAACAATCATTGCTGTCCGCGTGACAGGCATTATAGTAATGCGTGACGGAAACAGGCAGTCGGCTGCCGGACATGAGTGTATCCGCATGCGCGAACACAAGATTGCCGCTGCACAGATTGACTGAGCCCTCTCCTGCACGGCTGACAGAACGCGTATCAAAATCCCAATAGCTTTCCAGTCCGGCCAAAGAGACATATTCCAGTTCAAAGTACGGCGCGGAGGATGATTCGGAGGAGGATAGACGAAGCGTATCATAAACGCTCTTCAAAGGCAAAAGCGCGATACCGTAATTTTCTCCGTGATACCACTTGCGGGCAAGGTCGGTCACATCCACCCGTACCCAATTTCGCGTTTTATTCTTACAGGTCGTAAAGTCGATATTCAGTTTGCCCAGATGATCCTCAATGCCCGCGTAGGTGACCGTAGAAGGATTCCAGTCACAGAGGATCTCCTTCGCGTAGAAACGGATGTCTTTATCCGGCGCAACGGAGGGACGCAGATAGATATAAGCCTTTGTGATAAACTGATCCGACCCCAGCGAGGGAAGCGTATTCACCTTCAGCAGGGTATAACGGGTACCGTAGGAAGTATTATTGCACACCCAGTTTTCTGTCTGGCCGCTGTAATCCTGCGTGTAGTTCTTTCTGACATAGGTATCCACGATCCCGCTGCTGACAGGCGCGCTGAGCACAAGCGGCATCACGCCGGAGGAAGTCTCCGCTCCCTGCGTTCTGCTCACCGCACGGTATTTGTTCCCTCCGAGGTGATACGTATTGTATGTTTCGGTTTCTGTCATAAGATGCTGAATGGTCATTCTGTCTTCCATGCTCCTTTTCAGGGATAATGTTGCTTTTGATACCGGGCAGTGTTAAGGAACCCTGATTGTTGCGCTTGTTCCGCTTCCGTACTGCGGCGCGGAATCCTCACTTGCATAATAGGAATAAGTATACGACACCCGATAGGTATGACCCGAGGTGGCAGAACAGCTCACGAGCATCTCATCTGAACCATCCCCGGAAACCTGTGCTAAGGTCAACCATATTCCGGTGGGCGTGCGATGCTGCAATCTGACTGTGAAGGCGGCAGTTTCGCCGGGCTACAGAGCAGCAACTACGCCTCCGCGCACAACACCCCCGCTCTGCTCAATGCCGCAATGGATGCGCAGATCGAATAACCCCAAAGGATTCACCGACAACGCGGAAGCAGAGAACACAAAGAGAGAAGCAATGATCAATATGAACGCAATCCTTCGTTTCATAAAAACCCCCTTAAACACCTGTTCATGATATAGAACAAGGATAAGGGGATTTTGTGACACATAATTTGAAATTTTATCTGATAATTCTTCTGATATTGGCGGCGATCCGGAGGATCTCTTCTTTGGGGAGCATGAATGAATCGATCTCAAACCATTTATCATCCGTGCTCCAGATCACAGAGATCCGCTGCAGATCGGTATCATCATAGAGGTACCACGCGGAGATGCCGTTGATCAGCACCTGCTCAACATTCGCGCCTTCCAGACCAAGGATGGTATTATCTCCCGTGCCCTTCTCAAAAAACCAGAAGCTCCGGCCCCGGTCATCGACATATTTGGCGAACTTGATCAGGCTACCGATCTTTTCAAGCGTCATTCCCTACGGGATATAAGACGGATACCATTCTCCCGGCCATGCTTCGGGCACAGAAAACGCAGCTTCCTTATCTTCAACAAAGCTGAAATAAGCGTCATTGTTCACAGTGTCGGTTACCATCAGGAGCTGCATAACCCTGGAACGGAACTGCGCTGAGGACGCCACAGCGATGGGCAGCGCGATCTCGGCGATGAGGATCAGACAAGCCACGAACTTGCCCGCATTCAGCAGCACGCGGCGGCAAACCATGGCGGAATGCTTTCTTTTTTCTCGTTTTCGGACGGCTTCCTCCTCGGAAAGCGCGCGCTGAAAAGCACTGTCCGCCGCGTGTTTTTCATCGGCTGTCAATTCCGGATCAGGTGCGCTCAGCATCTGTCCGATCTCAAGATCGGCCTTTCGCTCAAAAGCCAGGCGGATGATCAGATCCAGATACTGATCTTCGGCTGACTGCTTTTTCATATTCAGGCTCATATCCCGTTTCTCCCGTAAACAGACTGTTTGATATATTTCCGCGCACGTTCCAGAATCTTTCTGATGTTTGCGGAGGAGGTGTTGTATATTGCCGCGATCTCTTCATATTCAAAGCCTTCTTCGATACGAAGGAACAGAATATCCTGTTCACGTGCCGGAAGGCTGTCGATGGCAGCCATCACATGATCCAGCGTTTCCTGCAGCAGCACCCTGTTTTCGGGAAGAAGCTGCTGCGCTTCGAGCGGCCATGTGACCGGAATGTGATCATCATCCAGAGAGACGGTCTTCTCTCTGTTCCGTTTTATTCTCAGGTTGATACTCGTGTTTCTGACGACCGTTACGATATACGCGCGCAATTCATTGCGCTCCAGATCGCGGATCGTGGAAAAATGCTTCACCATCTCGTGGCAGGCTTCGGATACGATGTCATCCACATCCTCCCTGCTGCGGAAGTAATTCCACGCTACCTTATACATCAGGGAGCGGTGATCCATATAGATCTTTGTCATCAGCGCACGTTCATCATCAGACTCAATGGCCATTATGGCGGCAGGCAGTATCAGCATGATTGCACCTCATGATCGTGATGGTTTCAGGTTCGGTATTATTATACATGGTTTGCCGGAGAGCGCAACAGATATCCGAAAATACAATATATTTGTGATAAGATTCAATGATTTTGTATTGACAAGAGAAAATGATTCAAATATAATGTTTACACGATCGGTGCAATTTTGAAATGATGAAGTACTGTTCGTGTGCAGAAGAAACAGAGAGTGGGTGAGAAAATGGAGAACAGAACGAACAGAATGGGCAGGACAACGGCGCGGAAAAGCGCGCGGGACCTGAAAACGGAAGTAAAGGCAGACTGCCTGATCCGGCTGAGAGAGGCGCAGCGGGAACGGGAGTGGCTGACCATGCAGCTGGAGATGCTGCGCGCGGCCTCGACAGATACGAGCGCGAAGATCACCTGCGCGCCGGGCGGCGGAGCACAGGACAAGCTGGGAAACCTGATGGCGCTGATAGACGAAACGGAGCGGAAGCTGAAGGCAATCGAGGCTGAGCGGCAGGAGCTGATCCGCACCACGATGCGGCTGATCGCCCGATTGCAGGACAGACGGATGCAGCGCGTGATGTGCGAAAAGACGGTGCTGAATAAGCCGCTGACCGAAATATGCGAATAGATGCACTTCTCCTACGGCTATATCTCACGCCTGTACCGCGGCGGGCTGCAGCTGATCGCGGAAGCGGAAAAACAGGGGGCGGCAGGTGATGATCGGCTGAAAACGCGTGACGAACGACGGCTGAACACGAAAGAAACGACAGAGAAGAGAAAAATGGGAAGCGGAAAACACGAAAAAGGCGCTGAAAACCGCATTTGTTACAAAAATGTTAAATCAGTTCACTTCAGGTCATGAAAGGTGACAGAAAGGTTCATAAAAGCGCGAAAAGGTCAGAAGATGTTCATTGCAGGTCACATCAAACCGTGATACAGTATAAATGTGAAAAACCCGCGGGGCCGAAGCCCTCCTGATGAAAAAGGAGATGCATGAAATGGTGCAGCTTTTTGAAAGCATGATGATGATCGTATTCGGTCTTTCGTGGCCGGTGAATATCGCCAAATCCCTCCGCAGCAGGACGACGCTGGGTAAGAGCATCGGCTATGAATACATGGTGATGCTGGGATACACCTGCGGCGTGATCGCCAAGCTGATCTCCTGGCAGGAGACCGGGACGCTGCCGTATTCGTTGATCTTCTACATTGTGGATATCGCGCTGGTCTCGACCGATGTGGTGATCTACTACCGCAACCGGAGGATCGATAAAAAGCTGGGGCGGCTGTGAGAGAAACGGAGAAGGGATACGCGGATGCCCTCTCCCCTGCCGATGACACACAACCACGACAACACCACGCAACACCCGATGAAATAAACACGCATGAAGCATAAAAGCCGGCAAGAACGCCGGCTTTTTGCGTGGAGAGGCTCCGCGGAGGATCCGCTTCAAAAACAGGCGCGAAAAAGCCTGCCCCTTTGCAGGAACAGGCTTGGCTTATGAACTTATCGACCTCGTGACTCCGTTCCCCCAGAGCCTGAGAGCAAATCAAACGAACAGAGATGCGCCGTCTATTTTTTCGTTCCGGCTAAGCTGAACGGAGGGAGGCGTAGCAGCGCTACGTTGACCGAAGTGAAGCAACGCCGGGGCGAAAAAGAGACAAGCAGATCGTCCGTTTGCATTTGTATCGAAGGCTCAAGACAAGCAGGTCGTTCGGTTGCATTTGCTCGAAGGCTCCATCTTACACATGCCAGATCTCGGACGCGTACTCCTTGACCGTACGGTCGGAAGAGAACTGACCGGAGGCGGACACGCAGCGCAGGCACTTGGCCGCGAAGGCCTTTTCATCGCGGGTATCGCGGATGCAGCGCAGCTTGGTCTCCAGATAGGAATGGAAATCGAGGAAGAGATAATAATGATCCGGCTTGTGCCAGGAAGCGCCGTAGAGCAGGGAGTTGTACAGCTCCTTCAGGCCGCCGGTGGGATCCTCAACGGTGAGGAGGGCATCCACCGCGCGCTCCAGCACGGGATCGTTATCATAGATGGCGAGAGAGGAATAGGTGGGCTTGGCCGCCTCGATCTGATCGAGCGTGGCGCCGAAGATGTAGTTGTTCTCCGCGCCGGAAAGGTTGACGATCTCGATATTGGCGCCGTCATAGGTGCCCAGCGTAACCGCGCCGTTCATCATGAGCTTCATGTTGCCGGTGCCGCTGGCCTCGGTGCCCGCGGGAGAGATCTGCTCCGAAATATCGGCGGCGGGAATGATCTTTTCGGCGTAGGAGCAATTGTAGTTGTGCACGAAGACCACGCGCATCTTATCCTGCATGAAGGGATCGTTGTTGATCATATCCGCGATCTTGCAGATGAAATAGATGATGGACTTGGCGCGCGCGTAGCCGGGCGCGGACTTGGCGCCGAAGATGAAGGCGACAGGCGGCAGATCCTGAATGGTGCCGTCCTTGAGGCCCTGATAGATGGCCAGGATGGACAGGGCATTGAGCAGCTGACGCTTGTATTCATGCAGACGCTTGACCTGAACATCGAAGACGAAATGCTCCGGAATGCGGACACCTTCCTGCTTGAAGATGTAATCCGCCAGCTGCTTTTTCTTTTCCTTCTTGACCTGAATGAAATCGGCCAGCATGGTATCATCCATCTTGGCGGCGAGACCGGAAAGCAGTTCGGGCTGACGGATGAAATCACCTTCCACATAACGGGAGATGAGGGCGGTCAGTTCCGGGTTGCAAAGGCCCAGCCAGCGGCGCTGGGTGATGCCGTTGGTCTTGTTGGAGAACATTTCGGGAGAAAGCTCATACCAGGCGTGAAGGACATCATCCTTCAGGATCTGGGAGTGGATGGCCGCGACACCGTTGACCGCGTGGCCGCCGTACATGGCAAGATAGGCCATGTGCACGGTGTTATCCTGCAGAAGAAGCAGCTTATCGAGGTTCTCGGTCACGCGCATCTTGCGCAGTTCCATGTTCTGACGGGCATCCAGACGGCGGATGATCGCAGCCAGATCGGCGGAGACGGCAGCGAGAAGATCGATATTCCACTTTTCGAGGGCTTCCTGCATGACGGTGTGGTTGGTGTAGGCAAAGGTACGCTTGGCGATGTCGAAGGCGGCATCGAACTCAATGCCCTTGAGGCCCAGCAGACGGATGAGCTCCGGAATGCACATGGTGGGATGGGTGTCATTGAGCTGGACGGCGTAGAACTCCGGGAAACGGGAATAATCGGTGCCGTGCTGCTCTTCGAAAACACGCAGCATATCCTGCAGGGAGGCGGAGCAAAGCACATACTGCTGCTTGATGCGCTGGATCTTACCGGCGAGCAGGGAGTCATTGGGGTAAAGGAGCTTGATGACGTCCTCGGCCACGTTCTTATCAGCGGAAGCGGCGGCATAATCCTGCGCGTTGAACAGATCGATATCGAGCTCGTGGAGAGACTCGGTCTGCCACAGACGGAGGGTGCCGATGATGCTGCCCTCGCCGTAGCCGAGGATGTTGACCGCCTTTTTTAAGGAGTAGTGTGCGCTCTGGGAAACGAAGATGACTGGCTTGAGACCGACCAGAGAAATGACATTAGCAAAGCCGCGAGCCCGGATGTTGTGGGGGCTTTCGGAGGCACCCGCAGTCACCTCCTCCATGATCTCCTGATATGACATACCGCGGTTCTCTTTCAGATAATCCGAAAGATTTGCCAGCATATATGCGGTCTCGGTGGGATGCAGATGCAGCAGCTGCCGGTCGGAACAGCTACGGATGGGAGCAGACTGCTTCGTTTTGCCGTAGTCGGGGAGTTTGATGCGGAAGTCCCAGTTATTTTTTACGCAGATATCTCTGACAACCAGCGGGAAGAACTGAGACTGC
>CALCTW010000021.1 GCA_937907055.1 uncultured Clostridia bacterium
GCTGCTGGATCAATCAGTTGAAGTGGCTCAATGAGGATCCGACCATTGTTGCTTATCTGCAATCCCTGGGGATGGGAGAGACTGAACGTGTCTGGGGCGCGCTGGCTTTGGGCTACGCGGATACCGATGACGGTTTGCCGAACCGTGATCCGCTTCCCCGTATAGGCAACGCGGTCACATGGGTGACAGACACGGAAAAACAGGCATAACCGCGCGCGTAAAGCGTGTGATCAGGCCCATGTCCGCGTCAAACAAGACGAAAAAAGAGCAGCCGATGATCTTTGAATCGGCTGCCTTTTTGATATAGATCTATATAAAAGACAGAAATCCGTATATAAAAGGGGATTGGCTGTCTGATGGAAAAGGGTTTTCAGTGGCATCTGCCGTTTTCGTGGGTAAAAATCGCGCGATTCCTGATTCCCATCCCTGTTTTGAAGCAATTTCCGCAGGGATGCTCATTGCCGGCATTCAGGCGCCGTCTGTTTCATACCGCTCATTCGGTCGGGTCAGGCTCTTCATCTTCACGCTTTCCCAGCTTGCAGTCCAGCAGATACAGGGAAGACGCGTTCTCTCCGAACAGTTCAAATTCGCGGATCAGGTCAGCTGCTGTCTTTTCTTCTTCCGTCTGTTCAGCAATGAACCAGTCCAGAAAATCCAGCGTTCGCAGATCCCGGTTTTCTTCCGCGTGGGCATAGATGATCTCGATCAGCCCGGTGATGTACTGCTCATGACGGTACGCGGCTTTCAGAATGGCCAGACAGCTCTTCTGCTCGTTCATCGGCCACACCGGCTGCTCAATATCCTGCCATTTGAACATTTCTCCGCTGTCGATCAGATAACGAATGAACAGCATGCCATGCTTTAATTCCTCCTTTGCCTGTTCACGGAACCAGTGGGCAAATCCCTTCAGACCATTCTTTTCAAAATAACAGGCAAAGTCCAGATACAGGTAAGCAGAGTGAAATTCGCGGTTGATCTGTTGATTGATCAGATCACGCACATCATTTTTCATGTATTTTTCCTCCATTTATTGGATCGGATGACATTTTGTCCTTTCCGATTCGGTTGAGTACAGGCATATCAAATACGGGACAGGCAAAGGCAACGATCATGATCGTAAACAGGATCGCCGCGCCGTTAATGACGATCGCGGCCAATGACCAGAAATAGCTGCCGCCGACCGTATCAAGCGAGAGCTGCCTGATCATGATCCCGGCATAGCCCCAAAGTCCGGCCAGGCCGTACAGCACATCGCGGTTCACCCAGATCCCCAGGCAAAGGATCGCGCCGCCGATGAAGAGAACAATGACCTGCCACAGCTGCGAGGGCCAACCAAAGCCATTGAAGCCGAGAACGGACAGCCATACGCTTACATTTACGATCGTCGCGACGGTGATCCATCCATAATAAATGCTGAACGGCGCGCGGATGAACCAACGCTGGTACGCGTTTTCCCGTGTATCACGCAGACGATATTCGATCACAATCAGCGAAACCAGCAGGATCGCGATAGAAAGCATCGCGAGGCTCATCAGGCGATAATGCCACGTGAAGATCCATGCGATATTCGCGATGCAGGAGATGATAAACCACGGTCCAAGCGCTTCAGTGACACAAGGGCTTGCCTTTGAAAACAGATGAACGATCCAGAAGATCGCGAGATACAGATAGATGACCCACCAGATCGCGAATGTGAGCGGGGCTGGGGCGAGCGGAGAAGGGTAGAGGGCGGAAATTTTGCCGGTGGTATACCCGGCAAGCGGGATCGTCTCAGCCAGTACACTTACGATCACCATACAGATGAACACGGCCAGATTGATCCATTTCCAAACAGGTTTTGAAAACATGTTGATTCCTCCTTGCCCGGAGAGCGCATTGCTGCGCCCTCCGGGTGTTTGTTGAGTTATTGAAAGATAAGTGTTGAGAGGGGGACAAGCGTAAATTCATACGGCTTTTCATTTCCTTCTGATCCTTTCAGGGCTTATCGCATCAGCATAACCGTCTTTAGAAAGCAAGCGGCAAGGGGGAGGCCGCAAATCGCTTTAATAAGAAGAAAACATAAGCCGCAAAGCGTTCAGAACTTACTCTTTTTGTACACAGGATTGCCACAGACCGTGCAGATTGCAGTATTCATAGGCGCAGATCGGTTTTTCACTTGCGCACAGTCTGAAATGTACGCTCGGCGCTTCACCCGGATAGAGCCGGCGCATATACACGCCGCGATTGGTCTGCAGGCAGATCCACTCGATGTAATGCAGTTCACTCATCGGATGCGGGATCTCGCCCACCGTTATGGTCACTTTTTTATCATCACAGGTGATGACAGGAACATGCTTTTCCTTCACAGCATCTACCTTTCCCGCTTCCAGCCGCTCCATGGCCTGACCGCAGCACTGGGGAATGTTTCCGCTGTTCTCGATCATAACGATCAGGTTTCCGCAGATATCGCAGCGATAGAAAACAAGGTTTTCCATGGCTTCACTCCTTTCTTTATTGATCTTTGTGTTCAGGGGATCATCTATATACACACCGGTACGGGCCCTGTACCGGCAAGATTGGCTTTTGCCGCAATTCATCAGAATGGAATATTCGCTGTATCGTTTACAATGTTATCCGTGTGTGATATAATCACGCTAACCGAACAAGCTTGATCGTCAGTTCCTGCTGACGGCCCAAGCATACAAAAAGAAAGTCTGTACAAAAATCGTACAGACGACAAAGAAAGGATGTATTTTGGCACCCTGACCCGGAAGGAGTTCACCATGGAAAATATCGTTCTTGGAAAGATCCTGAAAGCAATGCAGAAACTGAGCGGTCTGTCTGTCGGAGAATTGGCAGAGAAGGCCGATCTTACGATCGATACGGTGAATAACCTGTTCTATGCCAGAGTACAGAAGCCCGGTTTTGAAGGCGTATGCCGTCTGGTGGAGTGCATGGGGTACACCGTGAGTGATCTGATGACCTTCATGCATGACCCTGCCATCGTATCCATGGATATTCCGCAGATCATGGAGCTGATTGTAGCCTATACAAACGCGAACGCGGATCATGCAGCCGCTGCAAAAGATCGTGAAAACCTTCGCGAACAGGCTGTTCAGGCTGCAAAGGAGCGTATTCTGCCGCAGCAGGGAGGCGCCACCATTAATTATGACACGCTTGAACAGCACAACGAACGACAGAACGAATTGCACGAAAAACAGCTGGATCGCTTCCGGAATACGCACCTGACCTATGTCGCGCAGATCAGGGAGCAATACGAGGCCCAACTGGTGCAGGCTGAGGAATTCAGCAAGATCACGATCCACGGGCTGGAAAAGCTGGTGGAGGAACAGCGTGAGCGTGTCCGCGTGACAGCAGAACGTTATGAACGTGAACTTACCGATATCCGTGTTGAGAATGAGAAGGCGCATGAACGGCAGAAAACGCTGATCGATCAATTAAAGAAGGCAAATAACTGGCTGATCGGGCTGCTGACCGTTGAGACCGTTGCTGTCTTCGTGATGCTCATCCTGAAACTTATCTGATTTTTCAGAAAATATCTCAGGAACGGATAAGGGGCGGTGATCACATCACCGAAGATAACGGGTACTCTGAGAACAAAAAACTACGATCATATGATGGAACAGAAGAGGATTCAGCGGATCCTCTTCTGTTTTTTGTGATGTTTTCTTCATATAATATAGTGGTCTGTATGAACTGCCGTTTCTGAGAGTGAATGATGTTCCATACTTCATTCACCACACGCGTTCAGGACGAAGATATAGGTCCCGGGGGAAGGAACATATGCCGGCGGTTTCGCATAACATCGCTCCTGCAGAGCCTGTGATGAAGGATCTGAAAGAGAAGAGCCTTCCTGTGATGTTTTGATCCCCCAAACTGTCCTGACGCGAAGCCTTATAACCGATCCTTGCAGCGGCGATGCAGGAATACGGTCATCAAATACGCGCTCTCAGAGCGGTTCAATGTACCGCAAGCCATCATTTACATTATTTATAATAGAAAAGACGCTTTTCAGAGCTTCTCACAGTACCGAGTGACGAATGCCGATCCGTACCGTAAATATTACGGAAGTTTTTCGATGACGGAGAATAATGAGGATTCTGTTAATGAAATCGAAATAAGATACCGCGTACATTCTATGTTCCGGTATTTCAGAAATAAAGCCTTAATAAACAGATAAATTCCGTAATATTAACATAAAATGGAGCATTCGGGGTAAAATCACCCTGATCAGCTTCTCCCGGCTCACATACAGCTGATAGGGCATTTTCATACCGCGAAAATCGAAGTTATTTTGCCCGGGATCCTCCTTTTCACGGTAAAAATGAACTCGGAAACAGGGGTAAAGCACACCGATCACCTCAGATGCTGAGAAGTAAAATGATACAGCGCGGACAGGCCTCCGGAGTACGATGATCCGGTCACGATTTTCTGTGGTTTTGGAGGATCGTCTTGATTACTTCGCCTCTCCTTACGGTTACGGGACGGCTTCATTCGGGCTGTATTCCTCTCGGAATGTGCGTTTTCGGTGGATTTTCGGATGTCGCGCTGTTTTGAAGCATTATTTTTGGCTTTAGACACATAAAAAACAGTTTAGAAACAAATATTAATCAAATTGTAATAATCTAAGGGTGTATGTTCAGCATTGTGGGGTCGCTCAAGCCACTTTATACACGATTTTGTATTTGCTGAAGATCAAATATTACAAAAATTTTTTCTAATTAAACAACAAAAAAACACTGAAATTACAGGGCTTTCGCCGGAAAACAATTACATGCGCCTTGAAATAGTTCGTTTTTTGACGGCGGTATGGTTGTAATTCGTGCAAATAATCATCAAAAATGTATAATATGGCACAATAATGGCCATAATATATCAATTATGGTTTCATGAAAGGCGAATAAATCACCGTTATGTTACATGAATGTCAGTTTTGGGGGCTGCCTATATCAGAACCGACATATCGATTGTAAAAATCTTGACATTGGCAGGAATTAGCGGTAACATAGCGTTGGGTATTTCTATACCCGCTTATTCGTCTATCCATTGAGATAGATACTTACATTCCCAGGCCCGGCAGTTACATGTTTTTAGTTACATTAAAGCGTGTTTCTGTAAGGGATCCGATCAGGAAACCGCATGGGTCGATGGATTGAGGAGGACTTGTATGAACGGTACCAACAACCTATCCCGGCGCGTCTTGGCACTTGTGATGACGCTCATGCTGCTTCTGAGCTCTGTTCACATCAGCTTTGCTGAAACGTTGACAGAGAATACAGAAGAAGTCATTTCTGTCATCGAAGAAGCTGTACAGCAGGAAGAAGCTGCGCAGGCTGAAGAAACTTCTCAGCAGGAGGAAGTCACTCCTGTAATTGAAGAAACGCGGCCCGTAGTAGAGGAAACAACTCCTGCGGCGGATGAACAGACTCCCGTTGCAGAGGAGGATGTTCCTGTCGATGTTCCTGTTAATGAAGAAGAAACTCCCAACCAGGAAGGAACTGACCGGGAAGTAACGCCTGATCAGGAAGCCGCTCCTGTCGATGAAGCAACTTCCGAACAGGGTACCACCGATGTGCCGGTCACTCCCGCTCCCGCGCCGAAGACCGCTCTTCAGCGCGCGATCGATGAAGGCGCTGTCTATGTCAAGCTGGGGGAGGCCGCTGTCGCGAAGGTCTACTCTTCCGCCAGCCTGGCTGACGAGCGTCTGATTGGTACCGTCTCCGGTTCCGATTCCATTGTCCGTGCTTTTGCTTATAAGCAGTACAATGCCGAGCATCCCATGGCCATCGAGATCGAGTTCGCCAACCAGGACGATGAATACGTTCAGGGCTGGGTCAACGAAAAGGATCTGGGTGCTCAGCTGAGCAAGGAACAGCTGCTGGCTGATGAGATCATCACGGAGGAGAA
>CALCTW010000022.1 GCA_937907055.1 uncultured Clostridia bacterium
CGCAACGGTCGGTTCTGTGTTCTCGGCTGCTGTAGTTGCCTTTGGCTTTGCAAGACTGCGCTTTAAGGGGCAAAAGATCTGGTTCACTCTGATGATTCTAACCATGATGCTGCCTCACCAGGTGATGATGATCCCACAGTTTGTTTTGTACAACAAGCTGGGATGGGTCGGCTCATTCCTGCCCTTGACCGTGCCGCATTTCTTTGGCGGTGGCTTCAATATTTTTATGGTCATGCAGTTCATTCGCGGTATTCCGCGCGATCTGGACGAAGCGGCAGTGATCGACGGCTGTAATTGGTACATGATCTTTCTGCGCATCATTCTGCCGTTGATCATTCCTTCGCTGGTTACTGTTGCTGTGCTAACGTTCATCGGAAGCTGGGGCGACTTCATGGGTGCTCTGCTGTACCTGAACACACCAAAACTATATACAGTGGCTTATGCCCTCAAGCTGTTCTCGGATTCCTCTTATACGGACTTTGGCGCAACCTTTGCCATGTCGGTTCTGTCACTGGTACCTATTCTGATCCTCTTCTTCTTCTTCCAGCGCCAACTGGTTGAAGGCATCAGCACCCAGGGTTTGAAGGGATAAGGCTGATAACACGTGTTGGTTAACAAAAACAAATATTGGCGCTGCATCATTTGTTGGTGCAGCGCCTATGTATTATTCAGCGGACTATATACAGAGAAAGGAAAATCATTTCAAATATAGAAAATGATCATTACCAGACGGAGGTGTAGTATGGATATTCATTTTCTCAAAACAGTGTGGAGCGATATCATTATTCTGGAGGATAACGGTCATTTTGCCATGATCGATACGGGTGTGGCAGATCAATTCCCGCAGATCATGGACTTTTTGAACAAGCGCGGTGCGAAAAAGCTGGATTTTATTCTGCTCACGCATTTTCATCGTGACCATTATGGCAGCATCCCGGCTTTGTTGGATGCGCTCCCTGTTGAAAAGGTGATCCTCAAGGAATATAGCGGATTGGACCGGACCACAGCCTGGGGAACAATAGCAGATGACGCATACCGTGCAGACGAAATGCGCAAGTATCGCGCCATACAGGAGCAGATTCGGCAAAAAAGCCATCTGCTTCAGGCGGAAGACATTGACCATGTGGATTTCATGGGACATAGGTTGGAACTCTATAACACTGCCAACTCTATCCTAACCATCTATGAGGACGCTGCTTATCCGGAGACCTATCATCAATATACGCTCAGTGAAAATCAAAACAGCCTGGCCATCTGGATGGAGGCAGAGGGCGTCAACGTGTTTTTCGGCGGTGATATGCAGGATGCGCCGTCCGCTCATCCGCTGGCAAACTATGTGAATACGCGCATCGCCCATGAGGCTGGCAGGCAGGCCGATCTGTACAAGGCGCCGCATCACGCAACGATACATACTGCTTCAAGCGATGCGCTGGCTGTATACCGACCGAATGATGTGATCATAACAAATGGTGAAGAGTATCTGCGGGAACACAGCGACGTGTTTTCTCTGCTGGCTCCCTACAAGCCGCATATTTACCTGACAGAGTGTCAAAACGTGAGCATCACACTCTGCGGCGGTAAAGTGCTTGTTCAGGATTGCGCCGCATTGGCAGACAATACGCCGGGGAAGCCCCAGGAATAACCTGTGTCAGGTTGACAGCATAGGCAAGGCAGGGAAAAACGCCGTATACATATCAAACGTGGTACTGCCCGATCAGCTTATCCAGTGTGATTGCATACGCATGATGGTACAGCCTACGTAATGCATCAAAGCTGTTGTGCTGCTCTGTGCAGACGAAATCACGGCTCCAGGTCATATACCACAGCCACGGTACGCATTCATCACGCAGCGCATCAGCATCAGGAATGATGCCGGTTTCGGCAATGGCGGCGCCTTTATCAGCCGTAGTGATCTTCCGCAGCTGCTCGTATCGATCGTGGAATGCGCTGTGGGCATGAGGCGCGGGGTACTGGTCTCTGGAGATGAGGTCGCAATATTCATCCCCGACATATCCTTCAGGCAGTGGATTATTCCATACCCAGATCAGGTTATCCAGATGGTGATGCTGCGTATACCGCTCGAACATCAGCCGATAAAGCTGACGAGCTGTGTCCATGCCTTTTGCACCCCACCAGAACCAATCGCCCTCCGACTCATGGAATGGACGCCACAGGATGGGAATATGCGCATCACAGAAGGGCGCAAGAAGCGACGCCATGTGATCAAGATCGTGCAGCAGCGCAGCATGCTCCAGGGTACCTTCCATCAGTGCGGCATTTGCATCAAAATCCGTGTTCTTTGCATAGAAGGACTTATCATGCCCGCCCAGCGGAGAGAACCAATGCCAGGTAAAGGTCAGGATGCCTCCGCGTTTGGCCCAGGCCATTGCCTGCGCAAGGGTGTCTCGATTGCTCTCCACCTCCGTCACGCAGTCCTGAGTGGCGTTTTCCAGGTGAATGTTGGGGGAGTAGGGAAGCAGCTCGAAGCCGCAAATGGCAGGCAGCTTGCCCGTTTCCCGCTGGATGACCGCCAGTTCCTCTTGTGCGCGGGTCTGCGTGTGCTGACCGGTGAGAATGCCCTTGCCTTCGATGGAACGCATGTAAGCAAGCAGAGCCCGGGCTTCCTTCTGGGCATTGGGATTGCATGGGATCGTAATCATAGAAACCCCCATGAATATCCTGCAAGATGCGCAGATAGCGTCATACAGGATCATATCACAAAAGTGCCGGGCAGGTTGATTCCGGCTTAGAAGATCATTCGAAATCTATGGTTGTTTTGAAGGATCGGTCGTATGCGACGCAGCAACGTATGTGCCAAATATCAACCAGCCGTTGCTTTTTACAAGAAAGCATTGTTTGAAAACAACGATCGTTTGTGATACAACATATACAGCGTCATTGATTCCGGACAAACAAGCGAAATGGAGCTGATCGGTGATGATATCTGATTTTAGCCAAAGGTTGATCAAATATCGAAAACGTCTCAATTTGACACAAAGCCAGCTTGCCGCGCTGCTGAATGTAACGCCGCAGGCTGTATCCAAGTGGGAAAACGGCAGTTTACCGGACCCAGAGTTTTATCCGGCGCTGTCCGGCATCCTCGGCATATCGCTGGATGTGCTGTTTGGTCTGGCTGAGGAATGTGAAAAGCCGGACCTGGAGGAAATGATCGTCCGGCGGCTTCGTGGAATGGAACCGGAAGAGCGGGCTGACGAAATCATGCGGCTGTTTTATGCGGCGATGACAGCCTTCTCTGACGCGCCGGGGATCCGCATCCGTTTTCCTGAGCATCTGGAAAAGGAATCCTATGCAGAGCTCCGCAGCGACCATGAGCTGGCGATCTCCCGTTTGAACGAAGATCTGAAGTATCTATGCTTTCTGAAGATCCCAGAAACCGGAATCGATCCCGAACAGGGAAATCATGAGGGCACGACACGCAGGCTGGCCAACCTGTTCCGCACATTGGCCAATGAGGATGCGATCACGATCCTGCATTACCTCGGCAGCGCGGGCAGAAACCGGATGCAGTCCGTATCCTATATGTCCAGACAGTTGGGGATCCCGGTCGAACGGGTGCAGAAGGTGGTCGATGGACTTGATCGTCTGGGGATCGTGTGGCGTGTGTCAGCCAGCATCGGCGATGAGGCTGCGATCATCTATGGATACGCGCACAGTGCGGCGCTGATCTGCATGCTGTCCCTGGCTAAAACACTGGTGTGGTATGTGAAGGATCATGACCTGGATGTGAACACCTGGAGCCGAGGCGTCTTCCGTATGCCAAACAGCGCGATCTCAGAGCCTGCCCCCGGCATAGCTAACTGGGAAGATCCGACGACCATACCCGAGCATGATTGAGAGGAGCATGAAGAACGATGCGTTATCAGAATCCCGTCATTACAGGCTTCTACCCGGACCCAAGCGTATGCCGGGCCAACGGGAAGTATTATCTTGTGTGTTCATCGTTTCAGTATTTCCCGGGAGTCCCGCTTTTTGAAAGCGATGATCTGATCAACTGGACACAGATCGGGCATGTGCTGACCCGTCCTTCGCAGGTTCAGCTTGCGCATGTGCCTTCCTCCGGCGGTGTGTTTGCCCCGACCATCCGTTATCACGAAGGGCGCTTCTACATGGTCACCACCAATGACACCACGCACAGGAATTTCTATGTCTGGACAGATGATATTCATGGCGAATGGTCCGAGCCCATCACCATTGATCAGGGGGGTATCGACCCGTCGCTGCTGTTCGATGACGGGCATGTGTATTTCATCAGCAACGGCGCGGATGATGCCGGTGTAGGCGGTGTGACCCAGTGTGAGATCGACATTGCAACCGGCCGCAAGCTGAGCCCAAGCCGCTGCATCTGGCAGGGCACGGGCGGACGTTATCTCGAATCGCCCCATATGTATCATATCAACGGCTGGTATTACCTGATGGCGGCAGAGGGCGGCACGGAATACGGCCATATGATCGTTCTGGCCCGTGGTCAAACGCCATGGGGGCCCTTCACCTCCTGTCCGACCAATCCGATCCTGACCAATCGAAATAAAGCTCCGGGGATCATTCAGGGCATCGGGCATGGTGATCTGATCGAATCGCCGTGCGGAGAATGGTTCATCCTGTCTCTGGGTTTTCGGCAGATCCACATCTGGATGGCCTATCATCATCTGGGACGCGAGGTGTTCCTGACGCCTGTGCGCTTTGAGCGGAACGGTTGGCTCTCCTGCGGCAATGACGGCACAACGGAGGCGTCCTATGACATTGCCTGCGGGAATGCGCAGTCCTTCAAGAATGAATATACCTTTCAAAATACCGACTGGCATATTGACTGGTGCGCCCTGCGCTGCCCGGACTGGTCAAATTATGATCTTGCCCGGGACCATTTGGCCCTGCGAGCCGGTAAAGACACACTGGATGATATGGCCAGCCCGACCTTGCTCGCGTTGAGACAAAAAGCGTTTGATATGGAGCTGGAGGTTACTGTGACAAACCGGCACGGCGAAGGCGGCGTTACGATCTACGGCACCGAGAGCGAGCACTACGATCTGTTTGTCCGCACGACGGATCAAGGCAGTGAAGCGGTGCTGAAGCTGAACATCGGCGGCATCCGGCATGAGCAGGCTGTTCTTCCGCTTCCGGGAGACAGCGCAGAGCTCATCATCCGTTCGGACAGTATCAATTATCGATTCTTTGCCAGGGACTCAGGACGGGAAGTCTGCCTTGGCTCCGGGCAATCGAAGTTTCTTTCCAATGAGGTATCCACCCACTTCACCGGCACAGTGCTGGGCCTGTTTGCTCAAAACGGCGGAGAGACCCGCTTTGACGGGTTGAGGATCACCTACGGTGACCCATACGCTAAAAACTGTCGAAAAGGAGAATGACTATGTCTGTCAATCATCCCGCATGGCTTGATAACGCGATCTTCTATGAGATCTACCCGCAATCCTTCAAGGATACCAATGCCGATGGTATCGGCGATTTTCAGGGCATCATCGACAAGCTGGACTATGTCCGTGAGCTTGGCTGCAATGCGTTGTGGATCAACCCCTGCTTCAAATCTCCATTCGGTGATGCGGGCTATGACGTGGCAGACTTCTACTCTGTTGCGCCCCGTTACGGCACCAACGAGGACCTTCGCCGTCTGTTTGACGAAGCGCATCGGCGCAGCATGCATGTCTTGCTGGACCTGGTTCCGGGTCACACCTCGGTGGAGCATCCCTGGTTCAAGGAGTCTATGAAGGCGGAGCGTAATGCTTACACCGACCGTTATGTCTGGACGGATTCTGTGTGGGAGGAACCGCAGGGAATGGGCTGCATCCGGGGCATTTCCGAACGTGACGGTTCTTGTGCCATCAATTTCTTCTCCAACCAGCCGGCGCTGAATTACGGTTTCCTGAATCCGACGCAGCCCTGGCAGCAGCCCATGGATGCACCCGGCCCGCGCGCGACGCTGGAGGAGCTCAAGAACATCATGCGATTCTGGCTGTCCATGGGCTGTGATGGATTCCGGGTGGATATGGCCGGTTCGCTGGTAAAGCATGATACCGACAGCCGAGGCACCATCCGCCTGTGGCAGGAGATCCGCGCTTTCCTGGACGACGAGTTCCCCATGGCGGCCATGGTGTCCGAGTGGGGCGAACCGGATAAGTCATTGCAGGGTGGGTTCCATATGGATTTCCTCCTGCATTTCGGCCCTTCCCATTACAACGATCTGTTCCGCTGCGCCGAGCCCTTCTTTTCAGAACGCGGCAAGGGTGACGCGTCTGCTTTTGTACAGAAGTATCTGGAAAACTACGAGAAATCTGAGCGCAAGGGCTTGATCTGCATTCCATCCGGCAACCATGATATGGATCGTCTCGCCCGCTCCATCCACGGAGAGAACCTCAAAATCGTCTTTGCCTTCCTGCTCTCCATGCCGGGTGCTCCGTTTATTTACTACGGTGACGAGATCGGCATGCGCTACATTGAAGGCCTGACGTCGGTGGAGGGCGGATATGGCCGCACTGGCTCCCGTTCGCCGATGCAGTGGGATCGCACGGTCAATGCCGGTTTCTCTGCGGCGCCGAAGGAGAAGCTGTATATCCGCCAGGATGAGCAGCCGGATCGTCCCAATGCAGCTGACCAGATGGCAGACGAACAATCGCTGTACCATGAGATCAGACGCCTGATTGCTATCCGTCAGGCACATAAAGCACTGCAGAGTAAGGGCGAGATCACATTTATCTACGCGGAAAAGGACAGCTATCCGTTGGCCTATCTGCGCACGAGCGAAAGCGAAAGGGTCCTAGTGGTCATCAATCCTGCTGCCAAGGAGGTTACCTTTGACTGCTCGTATGAACTCAAACAGTGCATTTATCATTTCGGCGGAGGGATCGTCATCAAGAATGGCGTGATGATCGTCCCGGCGCAGAGTGTAGGCTGGTTCATCGTCTGAACAAGAGGAGGCTGGATGCTGCCACGGTCAATGCTGCGTATCAGATAACGTGAGAAGATTGCTATGGCAGCATTATTGTAGGAAAAATCGCTGGCCTGATTGTGCTGGGTACTGATCTGATTACTCATGATTCTGAGACGATTTTCGATTCTGAAGTCGTGGCGAGTATGGTCAACGGCAAATATGTGTGTGGAAATGATAGAAACGATTTCCATATTTGTTAAGCTGATGCCGTATTCAGTCACTGCACTGCTGCTTAGCACCGAACGTATGGAGAAGAAGCACTAATCAAACTCGTTCCATACTTGAGAGGAAACAAAGAAATCCGAACCCATTCCCGATCGGGATTAGGTTCGGATTTCTCAAGTATGGTGGAGCAAAAACAATATGCAAAACAAATGGAGGGAAATAATGAATTCCCCCTTGACAAAATTGCTTCCATTCGCCGACATCAGGCCCTGTCGGGCGACATAAGTTTTTCAGCGCCCGTGCGGGCCTGTCGGGGCCCTGTCGGGGCCCGGTCGGGCGACATCAGGGTGTTTTTTTGCGCCCGTCCGTTTCCCGCGCCGGAAGCGCCTGTATGCGCGATCGGCGCATATGTCGCGCGAAGCGCAAGAGGCCGTGCGCCAGCACCGCATATGTCGCGCGAAGCGCATGTGCCCGTCCGGCAGGACCAGCACCTTTGCATTCGGCGGGTTTTGTGCTATAATGATCGGCAGAGCCCATTTTCGCGCGCGTGAAAGGCTGAAGCAGCCGATCCGGGGCACGGAAGGCAGGGCTCTGAACGCTCTTGCAAGAGATCATGGGAGGATCCGCATGAACGCGACGCTGAAAATTGCAAGAGATCATGGGAGGATCCGCATGAACGCGACGCTGAAAAGGATGGCAGCCCTGCTGGCAGCACTGTGTGTGCTGCTGTTCGCGCTGCCCGCGTTTGCCGATTATGATATGGATCATCCGGAAAACCTCACCAATGTCGATCTCAATGCCCGTGCCTGCATCCTGATCGAGGCGGAGTCCGGCGATGTCATCTATGCCAAGAATGCCGATATGCGCATGTATCCGGCTTCTACCACCAAGGTGCTCACCCTGCTTTTGGCCTGCAAGTATGCCGATATGGACGCCACCACCGTCGTCTCCCCCTACGCGCTCTTCCGCGTGGGTGAAGGCTCCTCTGTGCTGGGCATCAACAATTTTGAAGAGATCAACATCAAGGATCTTCTCTACGGCACCATGCTCACCTCCGGTAACGACGGCGCCAATGTCATTGCCGAGGCCGTCACGGGCGATATGGATTCCTTTGTGGATCTCATGAACCGTGCCGCGCAGGCCTATGGTTGCACCAACACACACTTTGTCAATCCCTCGGGTTATCATGATCCCGAACACTACACCACCGCGCGCGATATGGCCACCATCACCCGTATCGCCATGCAGGATCCGCTGTTTGCCGATATCGCCAACTGCACGAAATACACCATTCCCAAAACCAACATGTCCTCCAAACGTGATCTGGTGCTGGTCAATAACTGGTACCGCCTCTACACGGAGGAGCACGCGGATTGTTACTATGAATACGGCAGCGGCATCAAGACGGGCCACACCTCCGATGCCGGTTACTGCTATGTCGGTTCGGCGGAAAAGAACGGTGTGAAGCTTATCTCGGTCGTGTTCGGCTGCACCAGCCGTGCCCGTTCCTACACCGATACCATCAAGCTGATGGAATACGGCTTCTCCCAGTATGTCAGCACCACGGTTGAGGCGCTGTACAATCAGAACCCCGCCGTGGTGGAGATCTCCGGCTACGCCACCGACGACGCCAATGTCGGCAAGCTGGAGCTGAAGCTGCACCGCGTCTCCGCGGAGGGTGATGACACCATCGTCACCTCACGGGCCAATCTGCAGATCCTGCTTTCCAACCTCCGTTCCTACACAGTCACGGAATACACCCGTCAGTTCGATGCCCCGATCAACGAGGGCGAGGTCATGGGCACGCTTTCCTATTATGCCCATGAAGGCGCGGAGCCTGTGGTGTACGAGCTTACCGCCTCCCGTTCCATCGCCCGCCGTGAGGATCTGGCGCCCACCATTGAGCAGATCAAGGCTGCCGTGGCGGCCGATCCCAATCCCTTCCCGCCGCTCACCATTGAACTGGTGCTGCTCCTGCTGGTCATCATCGGCACCCCCATTCTCCTGTTCCGCCTCCTCCGCGCGCTCATCCGCAGGCTGAAGAAGCGTCCTCATCACAAAAATATCAAGCCTACCGAACGTTATTTCGTCTGATCTTTATCGCTCCGCATACTTGAAAAGCGATCCCGCGCGGATCGCTTTTTCTTTATCTTTCCCCCGTTTTCAAGACGCGAAGAGCAGAACATCTCCTGTTCCCAACCTACAGAATGTTTATCTTCCACGTTCCCGTTTCAAAGATTCTTTATCTTTTCCCCCGTTTCTCTCCCGTTCCCCTGTAGCGCATATTCTTTTCCTTATCCGGCGCGATCTCGATCACAAACTCCCCGGCGCGTTCCTTGATCCGTCCGCCGATGGCCTCATCAATGTCCATGATATCATCCAGACTCATCTCACTGGAGATGATCGTCACCTGAGCCGGCTGATTATAGCGATAATTGATCAGTTCAAACGCGGCATTCAGGTCCGCCGGTGTGGGGCGCATCCGCCTGCCGTCCTCGTTCTTACCGGTCTTGAACAGGTCATCGATATACAGCACAGCCGGTGTTTTCAGTTCCTCCATCAGCTCCGCGTAGGCATCCGCGTCATTCGCGCAGGCCTTCAGGCGGGTCACCTCATCGCGCCACAGCATATATTTGGCGGCATGGCCCCTTCGCAGCAGCTCAACCGTCATGGCCGTGCAGATGTGCGTCTTTCCCGCGCCGCTCTGACCGCCGATAAAGAACCACGCCGCGCTCCCGTTCTTCAGAAAAGCCTCTGCCTTTTCCTTCACCACCTTCTGCCACCTGCCATCCGTTGTGTAGTTTTTGAAGGTATACTTCTCCGAAAGCGGCTTGAGCCCGGAATGATTGAAATACCGGATCGAATCCCGCACTTTGTTGCATTCGCAGGCTTTGGTGAATACATCCCACACGTCAAACCCCTCCACAAACTGCACCACGGCATAATAGCCGCGGTTTTTGCAGCGTCTGCAGTTATAGCCGTCCGCTTCATTCAGGCTGCCCTCGCCTGTATTCTGCAGTTCCGCCTTCGCCCGCGCCCGTTCCTGATCGGTCACCTCATTTCCTTCCGTCATCACGATCTTTCTGTCCATCAGCAGTTCTTTCATGGTCATTGTTTTCTCCTCCTTCACGCTTCGCGTCTGTCACACCCGTGTACTCAGATCACCGTATTTATGGTTCGTTCGTCCCTTGTCGTTGTTGTTTCCCCTGTTCAGCATCTCCTTTCGTTCCCAGCTGCGGCATACGGCACGCCAGTCCTCCATCGGGGTGTTTCCCAGCCTCCAGCCCTTCGCGGCATAATAGTCATGAAACGCCTCCGCGGAGAAGCTGAACCCCTTTTCCCGTATATAATCCTCTATTGCTTTTCTTTCAGGAGGAATAAACGGTTTATCAACAACAACAATCTCTTTTTCTCTGTCTCTTTCTGTTTCTTTATCTGTCTCTTTTTCTTTATCTTTCAGGTTTTCTTCACGCGCGTTGCTTTTATTGAAAACCAATTGGTTTTCTGTGGATCCATTCAAAACCCTTTGGTTTTCTGCCGCGGTATTCGCGTTTGCCGGTTCATTTTCTTTCAAGATCATTACCGTATCCGTGCGCGCGGGCTCTGATCCCTCCGCTGCGTTGCATATCCGCGCGCCATTGTCTTCCGGTACATAGGACTCTGCTGTCCTGCTTTCCCTTTCGCTCCTTTGCGGTTCTTCCGCCGCGTTGTCCTCTTCATCCGCGCGGGCCTGCTCTGCCGTCGCGCGGTCTGCTTCCGCGCGCGCGGCATTGCGGGGACGGCCGCCGCGCTTTCCGTTCGCCTTCATCCTTTCGGCGTACAGGGCATGGTCGTTGCTGTCCATCACCAGCTGCGCGGTCGCCATCCGGTAAAGAACGCCCGCGTATCCTTCCACCTTCTCCACTTCGCCGCTCTGCGCAAACCGCCACAAGGCCTTTGTAAACCGCGCGATCTCCTCATCCTTCATTCCTTCCAGCGCGGCGCCCCAGATCAGCTGCGCCTTGAACCACATCATGTCTCCCATCTGCTTCCCTCCTTCGTTTTCCGGACACACAAAAGGAAGCCTTCATTCAGGCTTCCTTTACAGATCCATTTTCCGTGCGGAGCACTTTTGTGCCCGTTTTTCACAATGCCATATTACCACATTTTCAAGTGACCTGCAATGAACATTTTGTGACCTTTACGAACCTTTTTATGACCTGTGTTGTACCTTTATGAACCTTTTGTGACCTACATTGTACCTTTACGAACCTTTTGTGACCTCAATTGTACCTTTACGAACCTTTTGTGACCTACATTGTACCTTTACGAACCTTTTGTGACCTTCGTTGTACCTTTTCGAACCTTTTATGACCTTCGTTGTACCTTGTATGCAATCCATACGCCGTATCCCTTGATCATGAAGGCTGTCACATGGCATGACCGCATATCAACACACAAAAAACAATATTCCCTGCTTTAACATCATCCCCCACAGAACCCAAAACATCGTCTGTGCCATAAAACAAGAACAAACGATCTCTTTTTCCGTTTACACAGGCTCCGCTGTTGTTGTAGCATGATCGCGTAATATCCGCGGAGGTGAAACGCATGACAAAGTATCGGGTGAATGTTCCGGTTCGGGTGGATTTTCTGGCAAACGGCGAGATGCGCCCGCGTCAGATCACATGGGAGGATGGCCATATTTACGAGATCGACAGGATCATCGCCGTTCAACAGGCCGCCGCGCTCAAGGCAGGCGGTCAGGGGGATCGCTACACCGTGCGCATCAACGGACAGATCACCTATCTGTTCTTTGAGCGCGATGCCACAGACCGCAACATCAGTTTCGGCAAATGGTTTGTGGAACGCAGATGATTCTGCTTCCCCTTCTTGCCTCCCCCGTCCTGTCGTATCTTTCCTGTCGCCACCTTTATCATTCCGCCGCGCCTGTCAGGCACGGCTTTTTTTCATGGCCCGCCTGTACATTTCCGCGCGCATGCCTTATACTGACAGCAGGTTATTTCTTATCCGCGAAGGATTTCGTCACAGTAAAACAGCAAAGGAGCCCGCGCGATAAACCGGCGGGCGCGTGAATAAGCATGAAAGATCACATTGTATGGGGTATGATCGGCTGCGGGGATGTCACCGAGGTGAAAAACGGCCCCGGTCTGTATCTCGCGCGGCATTCCGTGTTGAAAGGCGTATGGAACCGCACACGGGAAAAGGCTGTCAGCTGGACAGAACGCCACGGTCACGGCATCGTCTATGATTCTGTACAGGCGCTTTTGCAGGATCCCGAGATCGATATCATCTACATCGCCACCACGCCGGATACGCATACCGATCTGGCCATCCGCTGCGCGAGGGCGGGGAAACACGCGCTGGTGGAAAAGCCGGTCGCGCCCACGCTGAAGGAAGGCATGGCCATACAGCAGGCCTTTGCGCAGGCAGGGAAGAAATGCTTTGTCTGCTTCTACCGCCGCTGTATGGATCGTTTTACGCGCCTTGAGGAGATCATCCGCGGCGGTGAGATCGGCGAAGTCACCGGGCTGCAGATCCTGCGGGCCACACACGCGCCGTCTGATCCTCATGAATGGCGCGCGGATCCTCAGATCTCCGGCGGCGATGTCTTCACTGAGACCGACATCCACGCGCTGGACATCATGCAGATGCTGATGGGGCCGATCCGTGACTTTACCTGTGTGAAGGATGATTCCGCCGTCACCTACAGCCTGTGCGTACAGTTTGCCTCCGGCAGGGTCGCGAGCGGCCTGTGGAATTATCATGCCGCCATCGAATGCGATCGTTTCACCATTCTCGGCACAGCCGGGCGTATCGACTTTCCCTTCTTCCGCAACGATCAGCCCCTGCACATCACAGGCCTTCAGGGTGAACGGGACGAGCTCATCACCGACAGCCGTCACGTGGGGCTGAACATGGAACAGGCCATTGTGGATGAATTGCTTTCGCGCGGTCATTTTTCCGGCACGCTGGAAAATGCCCTGCAGACGCTGGCCATCACATCCGCCGCCTACCATGGCGAAAGCGGCGCGGATTGATCCCCCGGCGATCAAAACAAAGCATCGTTGTTCCGCCTTTGATCCCGTCCCCCCTTTTCACACATCCTCTCTCATTTTCCGGACAAGGAGCATGCCCATGCGCATTCAATATCAGGATCTTCTCATCCGCGACGCCGTATCCGGCGACTGTGAGCAGCTGGCCGCGTGGTGGAATGACGGCCGGGTGATGGCACACGCCGGTTTTCCGAACGGCCTTGGTACCACGGCGCGGAAGATCGCGAAGGACATTGCCGCGGATGACGACGCGCGACGCAGAAGAATGGTCATCGCCTGTAAGGAGAAGCTGATCGGCGAAACCAGCTTTTCTGTACAGGAGGATCGGATCTACGAGATCGGCATCAAGATATGCGATCCCGATTATCAGGAAAAAGGCCTCGGACGTGTGCTGCTCAGCATGCTCATCGAAGAACTGTTCCGGATGGGCGCGGCCAAGATCGTGCTGGATACCAATCTTCAAAACACCCGCGCGCAGCATGTTTACGAGCTGCTGGGCTTCCGCAGAACCGCTGTTCATATCGATTCCTGGTTCGACCAGCTGGGGCGGCCGCAATCCGCCGTGGATTATGAGCTGACCCCCGCGGATTTTATCAATTACAAGTCCGCGCCCTGATCTTCCCCATTGTATTTTTTCTGTTGTATTTGCGGTTTCCCATCCCCCGCATGATGCAGTCAGGCGTTCGGTTATGCTATACTGTCATCAGGGTCATTTATGCGCATTTTAAGGAGTTAATGTATTATGCAATACCGTCAGGACAAATACGGAAATCAGCTTTCTATTCTGGGTTACGGCTGCATGCGCTTCACGCAGGGTATTGGCGGCATCAATCTGGCCAAGGCGGAGGAAGAGATCATGACCGCCTTCCGCGCCGGTGTCAACTACTACGATACCGCTTATATTTATCCCGGCAGCGAAGCCGCGCTCGGTGAGATCTTAGAAAAGAACAACATCCGCGATCAGGTGTATATTGCCACCAAGCTGCCCCATTATATGATCAAGACCCCGGAGCAGATGGACAAGTTTTTTGATGAGGAGCTGCGCCGTCTGCGCACGGATCATGTGGATTATTATCTGATGCACATGCTCACCGATATGAAGGCGTGGGAACGGCTGCAGCAGCTGGGCATCATCGAATGGCTGGAGAGCAAGAAAGCCTCCGGTCAGATCCGTCAGGTGGGCTATTCCTACCACGGTAACAGCGATATGTTCATCCGCCTGCTGGATGCCTATCCGTGGGATTTCTGTCAGGTGCAGTATAATTACATGGATGAAAACTCTCAGGCGGGACGCACGGGCGTGGAAGCCGCCGAGGCGCGCGGGATCCCGGTTATTATCATGGAGCCCCTGCGCGGAGGCCGTCTGGTCAATCTGCCTGCTGATGTGGAGAACGAAATGGCCGCCCATACCCCGGCCTATAAACCCGCCGAGTGGTCCTTCCGCTGGCTGTGGGATCAGCCCGCGATCACCGTGGTGCTTTCCGGCATGAATTCCATCGAGATGGTGCAGCAGAACTGCGGCTGGGCCTCCACGGCGGAAGCCCACGCCTTCACGGAAGCGGATCAGCAGTTCTTAAAGCAGATGCTTGACCTCATCAACGCCAAGGTGCGCGTAGGCTGCACAGGCTGCCGTTACTGCATGCCCTGTCCCAAAAATGTAGATATCCCCGGCACCTTCGCCGCCTATAACCGCATGGCGGCAGAAGGCTGGTTCAGCGGCATGAAGGAGTATTTCATGTGTACCGGCGTCCGCCATGATTATACCGGCGCCTCCAACTGCATCGGCTGCGGCAAATGCGAAGCGCATTGTCCTCAGCACCTGCCCATCCGTGAGGAACTGAAGAACGCGAAGAAAGCGCTCGAAGGCCCCATCTACAAGGTCGCCCGCAAGCTGGTTCCTCTCTTCATGAAATACTGATCCGGGCGCGTCCCGCGGCGCGAAGCACGCGCTTTGATCCCGTCTGTATCTGACCGATTCACAATAAGCCTTGTATTCACCGGAATCCGCCCTCTGTTGGGGTTCTCTGTCTTATCTATGTATCGCGGAGGTCATGATGTTCAGAAAAATGAGAAGGAGCCATCAAGCTCTCAGGAATGAGGAAATCATCTCGCTGCTCAAAAACGAGAACCGCGGCGTGCTCTCTGTGCTGGGCGATGACGGATATCCTTATGGCATGCCCATGGATCACTATTACGATGAAGAAGCCAACCTGCTCTTCTTCCACGGCGCTTCTTCCGGGCACCGGGTGGATGCCCTCCGCCGCAATGACAAGGTCTCGTATTGTGTCTTCGGTCAGGAATATCAGAAAGAAGGCGACTGGGCCAAATATGTAAAAAGTGTGATCGTATTCGGCCGTGCCGAACTGCTCACGGATCCGGACGAGATCACCGGCTGGCTGCGCAAGCTGGGCGCCAAGTTCCCCTGCCCGCCCGAATATGTGGAAAAAGAGATCCGCGAGGATGCCGCCAAGGCGCTCTGTTTCGTCATTCACATAGAAAGCATGACCGGCAAGCTGGTGCATGAAGCCTGATCGCAGCGGCTCAGCCGTTCACGGGCACTTCGTCATCCCCTTCCAAAAAAGAAAGTAAACTGACACGCCCGTATTTTCATCAGACAACATAAAAGCAGAGCCTTTCACCTGATTGTTTCGGTGAAAGGCTCTGTCTTTTTTATTTACGCGGCTTCAAACTGACTGTTGTACAGCTGAGCGTAGAAGCCTTCCTGCCTCAGCAGTTCCTCATGCGTGCCGGATTCCACGATATCGCCGTCCCGCATGACCAGGATCTTATCAGCGTTTTTGATCGTGGACAGACGATGCGCGATCACAAAGGAGGTTCTGCCCACCGTCAGCGCGTCCATGGCCTTCTGGATCTGCACCTCCGTTCTCGTATCCACGGAGGAGGTGGCTTCGTCCAGGATCAGCATGGGCGCGTTCTCGATCATCGCTCTCGCGATCGTCATCAGCTGCTTCTGACCCACAGACAGGCTCACGCTTTCATCCAGCACGGTATCCAGTCCCTGCGGGAGCGCGTGCACAAAGTGCGCGAGCCCCACCGCCCTGCAGGCCGCCATCAGCTGTTCATCGGTGATCCCCTGCCTGCCGTAGGAGAGGTTATCACGCACCGAGCCCTCAAAGAGCCACGTTTCCTGCAGCACCATTCCAAACAGGTCATGGACCTCTTCGCGCTTCATCCGCGCGATATCGACACCGTCGATCCTGATCGCGCCGCTGTTCAATTCATAAAACCGCATCAGCAGGTTGACCATCGTGGTCTTTCCGGCGCCCGTAGGCCCGACGATGGCCACCTTCTGTCCGGGCAGGATATGTTCACTGAAATCGTGAATGATCTCCTTGTCCGGCGTATAGCCGAAGCGCACATGATCAAATTCCACTTCTCCGCGGATGTTCTGCAGTCTGCGGGGCTTTTCTGTTTCATCCTGCATCTCACCGGCTTCAAGGAAATCAAACACACGTTCCGAAGCCGCGGCGGTGGATTGCAGACTTGTGGCAGCCTGCGCCAGCTGCGAAAGCGGAGAAGTAAACTGGCGGACATAGACCATAAAGGCAACGATGACACCAAAGTCAGTCAGATCATTCATGGTGAGGAGCGCGCCGGTCACGCAGACGGCCACATAGCCGAAATTGCCCACAAAGCCCATGAACGGCTGCATCAGGCCGGAAAGGAACTGGGATTTCCAGTTGTTTTCACGCATCTTACCGTTGATGCTGTCAAATTCCTTCTTTTCTGCCTTTTCGGCATTGAACAGTTTGACCACATGCTGACCGGTATAGACTTCCTCCACATGGCCGTTCATTTTACCCAGCCACATCTGCCTCGCGGTAAAGTACTTCTGCGTGCGTTTCATGATCTGCCCCATGAACATAAAACCGATCAGGGACGAAGCGATCGCTACCAGCGCCATGATCCAGTTGGTGTAGAACATCATAACGATGGAACCGATGAACATGGTGACCGCGCTGATCATGGAGGTGACGCTCTGATGCATGGTCTGGCCGATCATATCCACATCATTGGTCACGCGCGAGAGCACATCGCCTGTGCTGGTCGTATGGAAATATCCCACCGGCAGACGGCCGATCTTCGCGGAGATCGCTCCCCTCAGCCCTTTATTCACCTTCTGTGTCACGATGGTCATGATCACGCCCGTCACAAAGCTCAGCACCGCGCCGGACGCGTACAGCCCGACCATCAGCCAGATGACCCCCATGATGCTCTCCATGTCGATCACACCGGCAAGGCCTTCTGTCAGGATGTTTGTGATCTTTCTCAGCTGATCCGGGCCCAGCAGGCGCAGGACCACGCCCAGCATATCGCAGATCAGCGCGATCGCGATGATCTTCATATACGGCTTGCAATAACCGGTCAGCTTTGCGATCGCTGATCTGAAATCCTTTGGCTTTTCGGCAATCTTTCCCCGGCCTCCGTGCATACCGGCCATCCGGGCGGTTCTCTTTTCACTCATGCGCCCAGTTCCTCCTTTGACAGCTGAGAATAGGCGATCTCCTGATAGGTACTGCAGTTTTTCATCAGTTCCTGATGCGTGCCGTTCCCCACGATCTCGCCGTCCTCGATCACCAGAATGCGGTCCGCGTCCATGATGGTGCCGATCCGCTGCGCGACAATGATATTCGTCACGCCGCTGCTCTGCTTCTTCAGCGCGGCGCGGAGAACACGATCGGTCCTGTAGTCCAGCGCGGAGAAGGAATCGTCAAACACCATGATCTCCGCCTTCTTGGCCAATGCCCGCGCGATGGAAAGGCGCTGCTTCTGCCCGCCGGAGAAGTTGCTGCCGTTCTGGCTCACATTCCCTTCGTAGCCCACTTCCTCTGTCTCCACAAATTCCTTCGCCTGCGCGATCTCGGCAGCCCTGCGCAGTTCTTCTTCCGATATCGTTTCCTGACCATAGCCGATGTTTTCCGCTACCGTACCGGCAAACAGGAACGCCTTCTGCGGCACAAAGCCGATCTTGTCGCGCAGGGCTTTTCGGTCATATTCCCTTACATCGATCCCGTCCACCAACACCTGTCCCTCACACGCGTCATACATTCGGGGGATCAGATTGATGATGGTGCTCTTGCCGGAACCGGTCGCGCCGATCAGCGCCACCGTTTCACCATGATGGGCGGAAAAGCTGATGTGATGGATCACATTTTCTCCGCTGTCCTGATAGCGGAAGGATACATCCTTAAACTCGACCTCGCCCTTCAGATCCGGCGCGCCCTCGGTTTTCGTGCCGTTCTTCATACGCGGCACGGTGCTCAGCACCTCATTCAGACGGCGCGCTGATACAGATACACGGGGCAGCATGATAAAGATCATGACCAGCATCAGGAAGGCCATGATGACCTGCATGGCGTAGTTGATAAACACCACCATGTCCGAAAAGACCGCGACGCGCTCCATGGCGGAGGCCATGCTTGTGATCGCGATATTGCTGATCAGCACCGCGCCGATCCAGTAAATGCCCAGTGTCAGGCCGTTCAGCGCCAGATTCAGGCCGGGCATCATCACATTCATGGCCAGCTGCGCCTGCAGCTGTGTCCGGGTCAGCTCCTCGTTGGCCGCGGCAAACTTACCTTCCTGATATTCCTCCGCGTTGTAGGCGCGAACGACCAGCAGACCATTCAGGCTCTCACGGGTCACGCGGTTGAGATTATCGGTCAATGCCTGCATCTTTTTGAAACGCGGCACGGCATAGATCATCACAAACGCCAGCAGCACGCACACAAAGGCGATCACGCCGCCGGTCAGCGCTGTCCACTGCCAGTTCTTTGTGCTGATCTTCTGCAGCGCGATCACCGCGGTGATCGGCGCCTTGATGAGCAGTGTCATGCCCATCACCACAAACATCTGCACCTGCGTGATATCGTTGGTGGAACGGGTGATCAGGCTGGCGGTGGAAAAGTGATTCATCTCTTCATCCGAGAAGGACATGACCTTGTTATAAATGCCCTCCCGCAGCTTGTAGGAAAATCGTGAGGCGATCTGAGCGGATAAAAAGCCCATCGCCACTGCCAGGATCAGCGATCCCAACGCGCAGAGCATCATCTTGCCGCCGGCTGCCCATACTTCGGACATGGCATCGACCTTGGTATTCACCAGTGTCGTGATCTCCGACATGTATTCCGGCAATGTCAGATCCAGTTGGACCTGTCCCACGATACACACAACGGCCAGCAGGATCATGAGCCATTCCCGGCCGCGCATGTATTTCATTATCCTGACCATAAAGTATATTCCCTCCTCATTGATTGATGACACATTGATCCAAAGGTACATCGGAATATATTTCATCCCCGTAAAATCATCCGCCCGTTTTGCTTGAAAACACAGCAGGATACCATTATAATAATATGCGACGATTGTTCATTATTCAATCATCGATTGTTATCTGCCGTATGATATGCGACACTTCCGAAAAAGTGTTCAATATCCGGAAAGGAAAGAGAGGCTCTGATGCCTAAAAAAGAAGATCTGAGGGTCATAAAGACAAAGGCAGGCATCCGTCAGGCGTTTCTTGAATTGTGTCAGAAGAAGCCGGTCAGCAAAATCACTGTCACCGAGCTCGCGCAGGCTGCCATGATCAACAAGGGCACCTTCTATCTGCATTACAATGACATCTACGCGCTTTATCTTGACGTAGCCAAGGAAACCTGTCTCGGTCTCCTCAACCTCATCGATGACTATTCCCTGTTTTTATCAGCGCCCGATGAATTCATCCGGCGGTGGTATACGGCCAATCACGATCACAACCTTTCCGAGGTCTTTCCTCATTACACGCCTGTTGAGCTTGGCTTTCAGCTTCCTGTTTTTGTTGTGAACGAGTTCAAAAGCAGGATCTACGCCGCGAATCCGATCGAACAGAGTCTGGAAAACGAGATCAAACTCGACTGCATTGCCTGTGACCTGATGGTGGCCGGTTTCCCCCATTACCTGAGAGACCCCGAAGACACGATCCGCACCATGGCCGGCATCATCGAGCGCAGCTTTTAAATCAGGAAATACACAGGAAAGACGGTCCTGTATCCGCCCTGATGATTGTCCGCGCCAACTGCCCGTGCTATAATGCAGACTGTTGCGTCTCCCTGCATACCAATGAATGAAAGGTGTATTCCCATGCGCGTCAAAACGATCCTGTCATGCTTACTGATCTGCGTTTTTTTCGCTTCCCTCCTGCCTTCCGCTGCTCTGGGGGAGGATTTTGCCGCCTACGCCGAGCCGCGTTTTGAGCGCAGAGGCGTTGTCGGCGGCGCCGTGATCATCAGCCGGAACGGCGAAGTGCTTTGCTCCTACGCCTATGGGTGGGCAAACGTCAGCCGCACCCGGCCTGTCACGCTGGACACATGCTTCCGTATCGCCTCTGTCACAAAACTGGTCACGACCATCGGTCTTGTCAAGCTGATGGAGGAAAACAACCTTTCCTACGATACCGATATCAGCGATATTCTGGGCTATACGGCCCGCAATCCCGCTTTCCCGGACACCCCCATCACCGTGCGCAATGTGCTCACACACACCACCGGCCTTGTGACCGGCTTCAGCTTCCATCCCACCTGGGATCAGCTGCCGGTCGAGAACCGTTACTTCGATCCCAATGTAGAAGCCGGCACCAAATACATTTACGCCAATTTCAACGGCGGCCTGATGGGCGCGATGATCGAGGCGCTGAGCGGTCAGAGCCTGAACACCTACATGACCGAAAATGTGTTTGAGCCGCTCGGTATCAACGCGGCTTATCATCCGGGCCTGCTGAAGGATCAGAGCAGCGTGGCCAACCGTATGACCAATGACGGTCATACCTTCGCAACAGCCGACGCGGAGATCGCCACGCTTCCCGATTACAACGATGTATGCGATCCCGTAAATAACACGGATATCTCCGTGGGCGGCTTATACATCAGCGCGAATGGGATGAACCGGCTCATCACCATGCTGCAGCTGGGCGGCACCGTTGACGGCATTCAGATCCTGCCGGAGGGCACGGTCGAAAAGATGATGGCATGTCAGGTGTTTGAGGGCAGCAGCGTGTATGTGGACGCCGAATACGCGCTGGGGCTCGCGCGGGTGTATAAAATGCCCGGCGGCACGTGGTACGGGCATCAGGGGCGCAGGGACGGCCTGACGAGCAATATGTACTTCCAGCCCGATACCGGCCTTACCGTCTCTGTGATCGCGAACGGATACGAAGCCATGAGCGAAAACAAAGTGGTGACGATCGCGAGAGCCTTTATGGAATACGCCTATGAACACTTCGCGAAAGAATAAATGATCAATATGAAGGAGACTGAAACAATGAAAAAAGCTGCCGTTCTGCTCATTGCTCTCATCCTGATGATGAGTACCTTCTGCCTGGCCGACGAAGCGGTCACCTATGTCAAGACCATCAACTGCACACCGGTCTATAAGGGCGTTGATTTCTCCTTTGACGCGCCCGGTCACGAAATGATCATCGTCACCTATAAGTCCAGTCAGGAAAGCGGTCAGTTTCTGCTGGCAGGAAATGACGGCAGCTTCACCGGACACCTCAGCATGCCGATGACCTACAGCGGCTCCAATGTTTATATCACGCTGACAAGCATGAACGGACGCGTGCTGAATGAGAAGTACAATACCAGAACGCTGGTGCCGGAGCCCGAAGCCGGCCCGCGGCAGGAAGGCCGTCTGAGCGGCATCACCGTCTGCATCGATCCCGGTCACAGCGCCAACTGCCCCTCCGGCAGCGAGCCTGTCGGCCCCGGTCTGGAAGGCAGAAAGGCGCTTGAGACCGGCATGGCCCAGGGGATCCAGACCCGCCGCATGGAGAGCGTGGTCAATCTGGAGATCGCGTTCGTCCTGCGTGATGTGCTGCTGGCGCAGGGCGCGAATGTGGTCATGACCCGCACCACCGAGAGCGCGAGCCTCAGTAATCTGGACCGCTGCGCGATCGCCGAAGAAGGCGGCGCGGACATCATGCTGCGTCTGCACTGCAACCTGACCGAGCCCGCCTACACCACCGGCATCCAGATCTATGCCCCCAAGAGCAGCGATTACGCGAAGGCGCTGGGCAGCACAGAGGAATGGAACCGCTGGTGCGATATGATGCTGAATTCCATGAAGGACGCCACCGGCTGCAAAAAGGGCGGTACCTGCCTTACCAACCAGTATACCGGCAACAACTGGGCCAAGATGCCCTGCTTCCTGGTAGAAATGGGCTACATGAGCAATCCGGGCGAAGATATGCTGCTGAGCGAGCCCTGGTATCAGCAGGGGCTTGCGGAGGGCATGGCGGACGGCTGCTACCTGATCTGTCAGGATCGCGGTCTCCTGAATTAATGTACCATGACATCCGCGCAAAAATAAGTCAATAAACAGTCCTTGCCGGGCCGCGGCAGAGTTTCTCCTCTGCCGCGGCCCGATTTTTCTTTGATGAGTGCTTTTCGAATGGAATCACGGTTCCGGGGCCTATGCATTCATCCGTTTCGCCCGTTTCGCGGGGGATCAGCATACAGTCGGATCACTTTTTTTACATAGATCAGCATACAGTCGGATCTTTTTATTTGCATAGATCAGCATCCTTTGTTATAATTGATCTGGAAAGCAGTTCAGGCGCACGGGGCCTGCTTCGGTGCTCCGGGCTCTCCTGATGACTTTTCCGTGCTCCATTTTTCAAACCGTATGGAAACTCAGACGATTGATTTCAAAGGATGGTCATTAATGAAAGCATCAAAATGGTTATTTGTTCTCATACTGCTGTTATTATCGCTTTCCTTCAGCCTCACGGCCTCCGCGGATACGGTTCTGATCCCTCCGGTCAGTTCCATCGAAGCCGATACATTTCTGAATGACAGTTCGCTGGACGAAGTGATCATCAGCGACGGAACCGAGTCCATCGGCAGCAAAGCCTTCTCCGGCACAGCGCTTCAGAAGGTCACCATTCCCGCCTCCGTCACCTTGATCGCGGAGGACGCGTTTGACGGCTGCGATGATCTGCTGGCCTTCGTTGAAAAGGATTCTTACGCGTATGACTTCTGCGTCGCGCATGATATCCGCGTTTATATGCCCCTTACCGTCAGCCAGCAGTATCTTTCCGACGGTGTCATCACCCTCCCCTCCACCACCCGATCCGGCACTGTATTCACGCTTGATATCGAGTGCCTTGACAGTTGGACCGTTGAGACCGAAAACGAGCCCGGCACCGAAACCTGGTTCAGGCTCAATACCACCTCCGGCACGGGCAGCAGCCGTATCAGTCTCACCGTCTCCTCTGTTCCCGGAAGCTACACCAATCTGACCGTCCGGGATCATTTCATCACGGATCTCATCTTTACCGGCGAACATGAACAGCTGACTGTTCCTGTCATGATCGTCAAAAATGACCCGTTCCCGAATACTTATCGCAACACGGGCGATTACAAAGAAGATCTGCTCGGTGTGGCGCTCACACAGGTGGGCTATCAGGGCAGCAATGCCTATGGGGATTATGACGGCATTGTGGACAAGGGCAACACCCCCGGAGACCATGAGAAATACGGCCGTTATATGAACATCAGCGGCAATCCCTGGTGCGCCAGCTTCGTCAGCTGGTGCGCGTTCCAGGCCAATATTCCCAAATCCGTCCTCTACCCCACCACCTATGCCTTCCCCGGGGATTTCTCCTCCAAGGTGCGCAACGGCCCCCTGCGCTTCCCCTATTTCATCGGCGTTACCGATGCCATGGCGAAGAAGCATCCCTATCTGCTCAAAACCGGTATCTTTATGCAGCGTGATCAGTATACGCCCCGCCGCGGTGAGCTGATCTTCTTCCGCTGGCCCAACGCCAACTCCTCCACCGCCTTCTCCCATATCGGCATCGTGATGGATTTTGACGGCACCACGATCACCTATGTCGACGGCAACGGGGATTCCACCGATACCGTCAAGATCCGCACCATCGAGCAGACCGATAAATCCATCGCCGCCTATCTGTGGCTCTGGGATCAATAAACCGGCTGATTCATATCATCAACAATATGCAAATCAAGAACGCTGTACACCGGCATGATGTACAGCGTTCTTTTTATTATCTTCAGTTCCGCGGGATCACTCTGCAGATCCGCGCAATGCCGGTTCCCGATCCGGAACCGGATGATCCTCAGAAATTCCAGGTCAGGGTGTTCAGGATATTCGCCAGTTCGGCAATTTCCTCCATACTTCCGGCGGTGATGGTGAAGATGTAGGTACCGACTTCCGGTTGAGAGATGACTATCTGAGCCATGATCATACTTGTCGTCAGATCAATGCCGACTCCGCTGTAATCGCATTCCAAACAGAGCATGTAGGTCAGCGCGGGAATACCGCTCAGTTCTTCACAATCAGCAGTGAGCAATTCCAGATTGTTTACTGCAATGCCGTAGTTTTCAAATCCGGCCACATAACCTTCCATCTGCACTTCAGCAAACTCCGTGGGATCGATCGTAGTCACATCAGCAACAACATCCTGCCACATAACATTGATGTTGGCGTGGGTCTGGGCGGCATCATCATAGTTCGGATAGAATATCAGATATACTAAGCCGTCCACCTTGTCGCCCACCGCGCCGGGCCAATTGGGATCCAGATCCAGGTTGAAATCACCAAAGTTCAGTACTTCCGCCATCGCGGCGCTGAACAGCATCAGCATGGCCAAAACCAGAGCAACCAGTTTCTTCATCGTCAAACCTCTCTCTCTTTCAGCGGACAGATCCGCAAAATACCTTTTTATTCTACCTTATGCAGCGTCATCTGTAAACGGGGATCTTATCTGTCTCCGCGTTTTCGCGTCAAAAAAGGGCTGTGAAAGATCGTTACTCTTCTTTCACAGCCCATTTGGCTTACTTCATCAGTTCGCCATAGAAAGTATTCAGTTCTTCCAGCGTCTTGAAATTGGCCACATACATCTGATTGCCCATCGCGCCGGAGAGAGCGTCCGGGATACGGCCCACCATCTTCATATTCGCGCCGTAGCGGTACATGATGGCATCATGACCCATTTCATAGGAATGCCCGTCGCGGCGTCCGATGAAGCCGCAGAAGTAATGCTCACCGCTGTCCTTGGTGCTGCGGTCAAAGGCGATCATATCCGCCCAGATCTTATACACATCCGTGCTGTTGGCGTAGTTCATCATATCAGGAGAGAAGCCGCCGCAGGGACGCATATTCACTTCCAGCGCCACCACATCGCCCTTCTTGCCCATGCTTTCCTGATCTTCGGTCAGGCGGAAGAATTCAAAGTGCACAAAGCGGCTCTTTACCCCAAAGCTCTTCACCGTGGCGCGGCCGGCCTTACGGGTGTCCTCCGCCAGATCCTTGACGATATAATACACGCTGTCGCCGTTGGTGTTCACGATATCCATGATGCTGATCGGAGATACATTGCCGGTTTCAAAGATGGGATCGCCGTTGCTGTCGATAATGGCATCATAGCTGTTCACTTCAGCATGGATAAATTCTTCCATGATGTAGCGCACGCCCTCTTCGCGCTGGCAATTCAGGAAATAGCCCAGCTCGTCATCACTGCTCAGCTTATAGGTATGGCTGGCGCCCACACCGTTATCGGGCTTGACGATCACAGGCCACTTCACTTCATCGATGAAAGCCTTGCAGCCATCCCAGTCATCCACGATGTGATAACGCGCGGTGGGGATGCCCACCTTCTGATAATACTCCTTCATCAGGCTCTTATACTTCACCTTGGGCATATCAGCCGTCTGGAAACCGCTGGTGATATTGAAATCAGTGCGCAGCATGGCATCGCGTTCCAGCCAGTATTCATTGTTGCTCTCCAGCCAATCGATACGGCCGTATTTGCTGATGAAGAACGCGACAGCGCGATACACCTCATCATAGTTCTCCATGCTGTTTACCTTGTAATACTCATCCAGACTGCCCTTCAGCTCATCCATCAGCTCATCATAAGGCTGATCGCCCACGCCAAGTACGCGCAGACCATTGTTCTTCAGTTCACGGCAGAACTTCCAATAGTTCGTGGGGAAGTTGGGGCTGATAAATACGAAATTCTTCATTCTTTTCTTCCTTTCAGTTATCGGATCGAAAACCACTCCGCTGCGCTGCGTTGGGTTTCCGATCCGGTTTTGCGGATTTTACTGTCGAATCAGGGATTCGACGGTCGTAAAACCCGAGATGTATGAAAAATCGCTCACGGATGGCAAGCTAACCTCCGCGATTTTTCTCCTCGGGGCGGCAGAGCCACCCCTGCGGAAAACAATGGGGTGTTCCCCCCATACCCCCCAAGCATGCAGATCCACCCTTTCAAGTAACATCCGCGAGCGTGGAGTGCAGAGAGCAACTGCCATCCGCCTGTCGGCCATTGAGATGCTCATTCGGCTTTGACGGCGGAAGGAGAAAAACTTCCTTGGGGGGCTTGGGGGCGCTCCCCCATTTGAGATCGTATCGCACGGCTTTGCCGGGCGGGCGGGGACTTTTGCGAAGACACGCACAGCGTGCGAAGCAAAAGAATTCCCGTCAAAACGGAAGGGAAACCCAGCGAAGCGGTTTTCCTTCCGAGCGCGAAGCGCAGAAAGATCCGCAGGGGTGGCTCCGCCGCCCCGAGGAGAAAAATCCCGAAGCAGAGCTTGCCCTGCGAGAGGGATTTTTCATTCCCTGCGGATTTTACGCCCGTCGGGTCGTTAGATCCCGACAGTAAAATCCGTTTAGCCGGATCGGAAATGTCGCTCCGCGACTTTTCGATCCGATCAATCGAAGATATGTGGAAGATGATACTCCACCTGCTGATACCACCAGTCCCAATCGTGGCGTACATCATAGCCCCAGATATCAAACCAGATATTGATACCCTTGCGGCTGCACACATCCAGCAGCTGGAACGTGGTATCGGGGATCTCCCACGGGCCCTGACCCACCACGATGATGGCCCTGCCGCTGTTGTAGCGGCTCACCCACGGATGATCCGGGCCCATGTTCTCCAGGAAATCCACAGGAGAGTTGTTGTACACCTTTTCATCCATGTATTCATCAAAGCCGTAGCGCGCGTCATAGATCCCGCTCAGCGCCAGCAGCCCGTCAAACAGATCCGGTCTGCGCAGGAACAGGTTGGCCGCGTGGGTCGCGCCGAGAGAGCAGCCGAAGGCCACCACCCCCGGTTCACCCTCCCAGCCGTTGCGCTCGTTCGCCATCGCGCGCATGAAGGGCACCATTTCATCGGTAATGTAGCGCATCCACTGTTCATGACGTTCAATACGCCAGGCAGGATCGCCTTCCTTGTTGCTCCAGGTCTCCTCGTCCAGCGTATCGATGGCAAACACCATGCATTTTCCGCTCTCGATATAGGGTGCCCACACATCATCCATGTGGAAGTTCTCAAAATCGAAGAACCGTCCGTTCTGGCAGGGGATGAACAGCACCGGGCGTCCCGCGTGACCGTACACCTTCACTTCCATGTCGCGCCCCAGCGCGTCACTGTAGTCCTTAAAATACTGTGTCTCCATCATTTGCTCCTTTTCTGTTCTCGCTCCGCCGTCCGGCAGAGGCCTGTTCCGATTCGTTTATTGTTATGCCGTTCACACGGCAGGCTTCGCGATTGACGCAATGCTTATTCGCGTTCAAAGTGCAGCACCGGCATAAAGATGGGGATCTCCTGCTCCCAGCAGGCTTCGCAGTGATCACCGTTCGGCACAATGCGGCTGGTAAGCATGATGTTCTTCTTTGCCAATGTGTTCATGGCCCGGTAATACTTTGCCGCCATCCCCTCATGATTGCTCATCTCGCGGGATCCATAGTTCATATAGAGCACGGTATCGGCGGCCATCTCACTCTTTTCGATCATTTCATCCAATCGTTTCGGAGCCACCCACACACTGGGCGAAAGCGCAACGCCCTTGCTGAACACCTCATTATAGGCCGTGACAGCGTAAATGGTCATCAATCCGCCCATGCTGCTCCCGGCGATCCAGGTATGCTCACGGTCACGAATCGTGGGATACCGCTTGTCGATCATCGGCTTCAGCCTGCCGCACACCCAGTCCATAAACAGCTTCCCGCGTCCGGTGATCTTACCGATCCCCGGTGCTTCAAAGCTGAAGGGCGAATACTCACTCAGTCTGCCGTTATCCGGGCTGTGATCGCAATCCACGCCCACAATGATCATCGGCGTTCCGGTGGCGTCCATATAATCCTTCATGCCCCAGCTTTTGCCGTAGGTGGCCTCACTGTCCAGAAATACATTGTGCCCATCAAACATATACAGCACCGGAAAACGCGCCTCCGGGTTTTCCATCGCCTCATCAGGCACATATACATACACCTTGCGCAGCTTACGCCCGGTCAGCGGCCGCACCTGTGTCTTCCAGATCTCCAGCATGGTCTCTCTCCTCCTCCGGTATCCCGGAAATGTTATTTTATCATATCCGCCATACGCGCTCAATCCCCCGCTGCCCGTTTTCCTGTACTTTTCATGCCTTTTCGCTGTACCTTGCTCCGGTTTGTGTATGCAGCCCCATCATTCCGTGCTATAATATCCCCCGTTCTCCCATTTTGCGGAGAATTATCCTGCCTTAACTTTCCTTCCCGCTCGTTTCTGTTCAGCAAAGCCACGCGCGCGGCTGTTCCGCCGCGCGGAAAAGCAAAACAGGAACAGACAAACAGATCCGCTGTATTTCATCGTCCTGTTCAAAATGCCATAGGGAGGTCAATCTTTATGATCGGACTCGGTACGCTTGTCAATGCCGCCGCCATCATCGTGGGCGGTCTGCTGGGGTTCTTTTTCGGACATCTTCTCAAGGGATCGCATCAGGATTCTCTCACCAAGGCCTGCGGCCTTTCGGTGCTGTTTATCTCCGTTGCCGGCGCCATGGAAGGCATGCTTTCCATCAAGGATGGGGCGCTCAGCAGCGGTCAGGCCATGTTCATCGTCATCTGTCTGGCTGTGGGCACGCTCATCGGTGAACTGATCGGCCTTGAAGCCCTCATCGAAAAATTCGGTGAATTCCTCAAACGCAAAACCGGCAACGCCAAAGATAATAACTTCGTCAATGCCTTTGTGACCGCGTCGCTCACCGTATGCATCGGGGCGATGGCGATCGTGGGCGCGATCCAGGACGGTCTCACAGGCGATCACACCACGCTCTTCGTCAAAGCCCTGCTGGACTTTATCATCATTCTGGTCATGACCTCCTCCATGGGAAAAGGCTGCATCTTTTCCGCCCTGCCCGTGCTGCTGTTTGAAGGCGCGGTCACGCTGCTGGCCACGGTCATCTCACCCATCATGACCGATGCCATGATCCAATCCGTTTCCCTTATCGGTTCGCTGCTCATTTTCGGCGTGGGCGTCAACCTTGTATGGGGCAAAACGTTCCGCGTGGCCAATATGCTCCCGGCCATCATCATCGCGGCCGCGGCAGCGCCCTTCCTGTCGGTCTGACAGAAAACTTCTTCATCACAGGCCGTTTATCTTATTTTAATATGCTTCCCGCCGATCACTGTGTTCACCGGCCGCGCCGCGCGCAAAAAGACACCCTCCTCCCGATACGGAAAGAGGGTGTCTTTATTATGATGATTATTTCACTTCGCATTCGGAACGCGGAATTATTCCTGAGTTTCCTTCTGCTCCTTCACGATCGCGATGTGCAGTTCATCCAGCTGCTTGGGTTCCACCACGGAAGGCGCGCCCATCATGATATCCTGCGCGTTCTTGTTCATGGGGAAGGGAATGACCTCGCGGATGGTCTCGGCACCGGCCAGCAGCATCACCATACGGTCCACGCCCGGGGCGATACCGGCATGCGGCGGCGCGCCGTAGCAGAAGGCGTTGTACATGGCGGGGAACTTGGCTTTTACATCCTCCTCGCCAAGGCGTACCATCTTGAAGGCTTCGATCATGATCTCGGGATCGTGGTTACGCACAGCGCCGCTGGACAGCTCCACGCCGTTGCATACCAGGTCATACTGATAAGCGGTGATGGAGAGCGGATCCAGCTCGCCGGCCTGCGCCTTCTTCAGCGCTTCCAGACCGCCGTTGGGCATGGAGAAGGGGTTGTGGCAGAATTCCAGCTCGCCGCTCTCCTCGCCGATCTCGTACATGGGGAAATCCACGATCCAGCAGAATTCATACTTTTCGGCATCCATATGATCCGGGCACAGATTACCCAGCTGCTTCACCAGCACACCGGCGCTCTTCTGCGCGAGGGTCTTCTTTCCGGCAGCCAGCGCCACAAAGGTGTTGGGCTTCAGATCCAGCGCCTTGATGATTGCTTCCTTCTTTTCCTGCAGGAACTTGGCAATACCGCCCGCGATCTCGCCCTTTTCATCCAGCTTGAACCAGTAGACCTTGTTGCCGCTGATCACTTCGCAGTCAGCGCAGAACTTATCGATCTGCTTGCGGGTGCAGTTGAAATTGGTAACGGGCACAGCCTTTACCACCTGACCTTCGAAGGGGCCGAAGCCGCAGGTGCCGAGCAGATCGGTCACATCGGTCACGGTCAGATCGATACGCAGGTCGGGCTTATCGCTGCCATAGGTCTCCATGGCGTCATTGTAGGCAATACGGCGGAAGGGCGCGGAAGAGGCAATGTTATACTTGCCGTACTTGGCGAAGATGGGCGGCAGCACATCCTCCAGCACCGCGAACACATCCTCCTGAGAGGCAAAGGCCATTTCCATATCCAGCTGATAGAACTCGCCGG
>CALCTW010000023.1 GCA_937907055.1 uncultured Clostridia bacterium
TTTTATACGGTTTATTAAATGCAAGAACGAGAATGCCATACAACAGAACCATAAAGGCAGCGATGGCAAACAGAACCTTGCTCTTGAAGAACAGGATCAGTCCGCCGGCAATTGCCATAATGGTGTCAATCATGACTGTCAATGTTGCGTTTGAAATTGCGTCTCTAATTGAGGAAGCATCCTGAAAGCGGGAGATGATCTCACCGACCTTGCGTGTGCCAAAGAAGTTCATGGCCAGTTTCAGCACATGATCGTAATATCCGAGCAGCAGCGCAATATCCAGCTTCTGGCTGAGATAGACCAAGAGCTGCGTTCTCAATACAGATAGGATCACAGTAAACAGCTTAAGCAGAATTACTCCGATAGATAGAACCGTCAGCGTCTTTTCGATGCCGGCAGGTAAAATGTCTTCAATGATGAATTGAAAAAGAGCGGCGTGAAGAGGCTGCTCAAATCCTTCGCGGCGCTCGTGCCGGTGGAGGATGACCGATATATCGTTCTTCTGCGGGCTGTGCAGGTGGCCGAGGGAGAGCGGAATCATCCGGTCCGCCTGCCTTATGACCTGCTTGAAACTGTGGTGGAACGTATACTGCAGGCCAAAGCCTGCGTGAGCCGTGTGCTTTATGATATGACACCGGCGCCTGACTTTACCGGGATCGAATATAATTGACGAGGTACACGAAAATGGTGATCACGAACGCAACAGCGCCTTATCAGGGAATGGCTGCCGAGAATGTCTTCTTTGTATCAAATGATAATAAGATCCCTGTGGGCACCGGGTATATCGTTGAGGTGGACCAGTCCACGGTCTATCCGGAAATGCCGGATACGCTGTACATCAATATCGAATCGCAGCAGCAGGGACGGAACCTGCTGTTCGGGGCCCTTCTCGCGCGCGCGGAACAGATCAAGGCCATGAAACAGGATCATCCCGTGCGGCTGTATACCAGCCTGCCGGCGGATCAGACAGAAATGATCCGTTTTTATGAGGAATGCGGGCTGAAGATGGATGACGGCGAGGATCTGTATACCTTCGCGCCGATCCCCGGCTCTCAGCGCGCCCCGATGGGCATGACCTACGGAAGTGTGCAGCTGGATTCTCCGGCGCTGCGCGCGGCCTTCCTGGAGCGGATCAATTACGCGAGGCTGACTCCGTTTGACGATGAGATCCTGACCTACTGGATGCGCCAGCCGCATTTTATGGCACTGGGCTTCTATCAGGGATCGCTGCCGGTATGTGAACTGCTGGCGACCGGCGAAGGGGACGGCGCGACGCTGATGCATGTGTATACCCTGAACGAGTTCCGCAGGAAGCATTATGCCACACAGCTGATCGGCGCGGCCTGCCAGATCCTGCAGGGGCAGGGCGTGAGCAAGATGTACGCGCATGTGCTGCACCGCAATACCGCGCAGATGGAACTGATGACAAAACTGAATGCTCAGTTCATCAAGACTGAGACCGCGATGCCCGGCATGGTGCTGTAATCGAAAAGGAGCAGAGAAAATGATCTGCTCCTTTTTTCTTTCTTTTGCATGAAATATGCGGGAAGCGATAGGAAAATAAGGCATACTGTGATATAATAAATGTGGTGTGACCGAAAAAGTGATCCGTCAACGGAAAAGGAATGATATTGTGATTCGCGCAGTGATATTTGATCTGGAGGGCGTACTGGTCGACAGTGAGCAGTATCAGTTCAAGGCATGGCATAAGCTGGCGCATGAACAGGGATTGACACTGGATGAAAAAATGGCGCAGCGCCTGATCGGCCGCAGCCGGATGGACGGCATGCGGATGCTGCTGCAGCGTGCAAACCGCCGTTATACGGAGGCGGAGATGCTGGCGCTGTGCATGCGAAAGAGCGATCTCTTTTTTGAAGCGGCAGCGGATATGAGCGCCAAGGATCTGATGCCCGGCGCGATCGAGAATCTGGAAGCGCTGAAGAAGCGCGGGATCATGATCGCTTACGCGTCCTCCAGCCGGAACGGAAGTTATATGATCAAGAAGACCGGACTGCTTCCCTATCAGGATTTTTATCAGGACGCGACGGATATCGAGCGCAACAAGCCGGATCCGGAACTGTACCGCCGTGTGGCGTACGGACTGCGCGCCGCGTTTGAAGATTGTCTGGTGGTGACGGATACGGAGAGCGGTGTATCTGCCGCGAAGCGTATCAAGATGAACGTGCTGGCGCTGGATGACGCGATGAACGATGAATCGGCGGACTGGTGCGCGGTCGCGCTGGACACCATTAATATCAGCGATCTGCTGGAATGAATAAGGAGAAAATCATGTACTTTTACGAGATCCATATGCATACGGCAGAGAGCAGCCGATGCGGAAACAGCAGCGCGGCTGATATGGTGCGCACCTACGCGGAAAAAGGCTTTTCGGGCGTGGTAGTCACGGATCACTTCATCAACGGGAACAGCTGGTGCCGGGATGTGAACGGCGGCTGGGCGGAAAAGATGGACGCGTTTTTGAAGGGTTATTACACCGCGAAGGAAGCGGGAGAGAAGTACGGGATCAAAGTGTATCCCGGCTGGGAATATACCTACAAGGGATCCGGTGAGGATTATCTGACCCTGGGGCTGAGCGAAAAAACGCTTTATACGGATTTTGTGGACTGCGATACGTGGACGATCGAGGAATATATCCGCAAGATCCACGAGCTGGGCGGGATCATTGTGCGCGCGCATCCTTTCCGGGAGGCGGGCTATATGCGTATTTCCTGCATCGACCGTCCCGGGCTTCCGGTGGACGCGGTGGAAGTGTACAATGCCGGAAACGGGAAGGAATCCTACAACGAACGCGCGGTCAGGATGGCGATCCGCGAGGGCAAACCAATGACTGCCGGAAGTGATACGCATCATATCAATACCACGGCGCAGTGCTATCTGGGGTTTGATGAGGATCCGGCTGACTATCAGGCGCTTTGCGACGCGATCAAGGGCGGAAAAGCCCATCTGATGCGGAACGGCGAAGTACGCGATGTGAACCGGGAATAAAAAGAACAGATTTGTTTTGAATACATAAGAACAGGAGGGTCAGTATCGATGGAATTACAGGAAAGCAAGACATTTAAGAACCTGCTGGAGGCTTTTGCGGGAGAGAGCCAGGCGAGAAATAAGTATAATTATTTTGCCTCTAAAGCCCGCAAGGACGGCTATGAACAGATCGCCGAGATCTTTGAGGAGACGGCGCTGAATGAAAAGGAACACGCGAAGATCTGGTTCAAGCTGCTGAACGGGATCAATGCCACCCCCGCGAACCTGCTCGCGGCCGCGGAAGGTGAGAATTACGAATGGATGGACATGTATGCCCGCTTCGCGCAGGACGCGCGGGAGGAAGGCTTTGATGAGATCGCCGCGCTGTTTGACGGTGTGGCCGCAATCGAAAAGGAGCATGAGGAGCGCTTCCGGAAGCTGCTGAAGAACATTGATGATCAGTGCGTGTTCAGCAAGGACGGCGATGTGATCTGGCAGTGCGGAAACTGCGGACATATCGTGATCGGAAAGAAAGCGCCGGATGTATGCCCTGTCTGCGCGCATCCGCAGAGTTATTTCCGGGTGAAGGCGGAAAACTACTGATCAAAAATAATCATAAATGATCATAAAAAAGCCGTGTGCCATTCAACAGCACACGGCTTTATCATTACAGACTTGAAAGAAATGAGATAGAGATCAGAGCGCTTTCCCGAAGCGGGTGTAGGTCTTGTACTTGACACAGCCCAGATTCTCGATGGAGGAGATGAGCGTGGTGGCGGTTTCATCGACGGACGAGCACTCAAACCAGCGCATGCCCAGACGCCTTGAACAGGTGTAGACCTCATAGAGCATGGAGAGATTGACACCTTTATTCTGCCATTCGGGTACAACGAACTGCAGGTTGCAGCGGGCTCCGGTGATATGTTTGTTGATGAAATAGTAGCGCAGCTTATTCCAGGGATTGGCGTTCCCCTTGATCTTCTTCAGCACACGGTTATAATCGGGGAAGGCAACAAGAACACCGATCGGTTCATTGCCTGAGTAGGCCATGACGGCCATTTCGGGACGGCAAAGCTGACGGAGAAGCTTGTAGCTGCGGAGGATATCCTGTTCATCCGGCTTGAAGAACTCCGCCACCTGAGGGAAGGCGGTGGTGATGACCTTGCACAGATCATTGACCAGACGCTTTTCATTTTTTGAACTGATATTGATATGTTCCACCCTGAAGCCGAAACGCTTCTGCGCGCGCGCGGCAATCTGCCCGTAAACGGAAGGATCGAAGTTTTCCATCTCGAACTTGAAGGCGTAATAATCACGGTATTTGGTGAAGCCGTTCTTTTCGAAATAGGTTTTATAGATGGGGGGATTGTAGGGATTGAGCAGCACAGGAGGCATATCAAAGCCTTCCGTGAGGATGCCCTTGGTGAGACCGTCGGTAGTGACACGATCGGGACCGGTCACGTATTCGAGACCGCGGGCTTTGAGATAGGCGCAGGCTTCATCCAGAATGACACGGGCATAATCCAGACCGGGCGCGCATTCGAATAAGGCCAGAGAACCTTTTTTCTGACCGCTCAGCGCGTTCTGCTTTTCATCATAGCCGGCCAGCACACGGGCGACGGGCTGATCTTCATCATAAAGGACGAGCGCGCGGGATGTTTTGCCGAAGAGGTTGTTCTGACCGAGCAGGGTTTGGTATTGATAAGAAATGAGCGGCGGGACCCAGTTGGGATCATCCCTGTAAAGATGGAAAGGAAGCTCGATAAAAGGCTTTAACCCCTTACGGGTGTTGTCACAGATCTCAACGTGCAGCATTTATGCCTCCAAAGTTGTTTGTGATCAGGATCATTATAGCACGGTATGGATGGAATGTCAAAAAACAGGAGGATCGCATGAAGTGCGCAGAGACGGAAAAGGGAAACGGCGTGCTTTTTTGACAGGCGGATGGAATCGTGCTATAATTATTTTTCCGTGTACGGAATTGTAACAATGAGAGGGGTATGTTATGCGTAAAATGAAGGGATGGAAGTTATTTCTCTATTCCATGGCCGGATTTGGTCCGAACCTGATGATGACGCTGGTGACCGGTTATCTGAATGACGCGCTGCTGGCGCCTGCCGGTATGTCCGTTGCCAAGACGATGACCGGAACGATCCTTGTATCCGCCGCGCTGTGCAGCGTTCTTTTCTTCATCGCGAAGCTGATCGATGCCGTGATCGATATTCCGCTGGCTTATCTGAGCGATAAAATGCATTGCAAGATGGGCCGCCGCCGTATGGGCATTCTGCTGGGCTGGGTGCCGATGGTGGTATCCTTCGTGCTGATCTGGCTTCCTCAGTTGTATATGGGGATGGGGCAGACCGCGACAACGATCATCGAAGCGATCCTGCTGATCATCTTCTATTCTTCTTACACGATGTGTCTTGTATCTTACTACGGCTCTTTCTCGACCGTGACTGAGGACGCGAAGGAGCGTATGCGCCTTTCGCATTTCAAGGCGTTCTTTGATACGGTGCAGTATTGCGTGGCTTATGCGCTGTTCCCGTCCCTGCTGCTCACACTGCTTGGCGGCAAGGATGCCGGCGCCATTTCTTCCGCGCTGCTGAAGCTGGCGCCGCTGATGCTTACCATGCTGATCCCTGTTATCATGCTGAAGGGCATGCCTGAACGGGAGGATGTGGATCATCAGGTGTCCCTGACGCGCAGCATTCGCCTGTCCTTCGCCAGCCGCGGCTTCCGTGCCTGGCTGATCACCTTCTTTATGATCCACGCGGGTCTGATGCTTTTCCTGACCGGTATCGGCACCACGATCCCGGACAGCCTGATGGGGATCAGCGGATGGCAGATCACGGTGATGAACTCCGCGGCCTTCGCGCCTGTACCGCTGATGCTGATCCTGTTTAACTTCATTAAGAAAAAGCGCGGCACCCGTTTCGCGCTGCAGACCGCCATCATCGCTTTCGCTTTCGCGATGTTCACCTTCGCCGCTTCCTGGAAGGCACTGTGGAATAACCAGTGGATCAGCTTTGCTATCGGTATCACTGCTTCCACGATCGGCAGCTACGCTGTAGGCGTATTCTTCTCCTCCAGCTATTACTTTGCTTCCCAGATCGCGGCCAATGAGATCGCCGAAACCAAGATCGACCACTCCGCCATGTATTTTGCCGTACAGGGTCTGGCGACGCAGATCGCCAGCGCGTTGTCTGTCAATCTGCTGTATATGAATCTCGTTGCCTCGCCTGTCAATCTGATGGGACATGAAGAAGGGCAGTTCTTCCTGGTGCCTGCCATCGCGGGTGTGCTGATGATCGTGGCCTTTGTATGCTCCTTCACGATGCACAAGGATGGTATCTCTTCCAAAGGCGAAGCCTGAAAGAAAGAATAACGGCTGTAAAAGCAAAACAACACCGCACGAACTCTTTTCAGAGATCGTGCGGTGCTTTTTATATAGGGTTCTGAATGTCAGGGATTGGAACGGTTATACTGATCCAGCAGACCGTTCAGATCGCTCTGCATGATGTCGATCGTTTCTTCGATCGAAAGATCATCATCCAGCATATCGGAAATGCAGGTCATGATGCTGTAGTAGAAGTCCGCGGCGGGGCCGACGGTGACAGCGCGCATGCTGACAGGGGTGTTGCTGATCTGCTCAAGCGCGACGCCGAAAGCGCTGTTGCCGGTGATCAGCTGCTGCCAGGTGTCAGTCTCCGCAGCGCTGAGGACAGAGGGGACATAGCCGCTTCCGGCGGCGAAGGCTGCCTGAACATCAGCGGAGGTCATATACTGCATGAAAACACGCTCGGCGCGATTGGCCGCGTCGCCATGATCGAAGGCGACCAGGCAGCTGCCGGAAACGGACGCGCCGGACATGGAATCGGCGCTGACGCGGGGATATTGCGCGATCCCTACCTCAAAGGCAGCGCCGACCTTGCTTATAACGGAAGCAAGAGAGGAAGAGGAAGAAGTCATGAACATCTGGGTACCGGCGACAAAAGCATCGGTGGAACCGCTGTTATTGGCGACACCGCCGGCGGCGTAAAGATCCTTCCAGACGGAGAGGAACCGGGCGAGAGCACCGTTTTCGATGCAGACCAGCTGTGCGGCGCTGCCCTCGCTGCCGTTGTTCTTATCGACCAGATCACTGCCAAGCTGTCCAAGCCAGTTGGCGAGGGTGGGCGTATTGGGGACGGAAGCGTAGCAGGTGATGCCTTCGGGCAGTTTTTCGGCAATGGCGGAGAAATCGCTCAGGACATCGGGAACAGGCATGTCAAGCTGATCCAGCAGGGTTTTATTATAGTAGAGTACGGTGGTGGAGGTGGCGAAGGGCAGACCCAGCTGCGCGCCGCTGTAGTTCCAGTTGCTCAGCGCGGCAGGCAGGAAATCATCAAGCGACATCGCGGTATCTTCCGCCAGCATCGCGTCAACGGTATAGGCCTGTCCGGAGGTGTAATACATCACCTTGCCGGTGGCGTCCATCTGCAGCACATTGGGCAGAAGATCGTACTGGGTGGCATTGAGCGTGGCGTTTACTTTGGTAACAGCATCAGAATAACTGCCCTGATAGATGGCTTCCACGTGGATACCGGCTTCAAGGCCGACAGTGGTGTTAAAGGTGTTGACCGCTTCCTGCAGCAGCTGACCGTTGCGGTCGGACATGCAGTACCAGAAGGTGATGTTTTCGACCGTGGTCTCCGCCGTTACGGAAACAAAAAGAGAAAGGGTGAGCATGAGTACAAGTACCAGGGAAAGGAACCTTTTCATAATATCCTGTACCTCCTAAAAAATAATATGATCGAATGGCGGCTGCGGATCTTTAGCCGATCACAGCACCATCTGTCATCGAAAGAGAGATGCGCCTTCTGAAAAACAGGAATAACAGCGCGACCGGCAGCACGGAGACTGTGACACCGGCAAGCACGAGGGGATAATCCATCTGTTCCGGATCACTGATCATGCTGATCCCGACGGCGACCGTGCGCATGGTATCTTTATTGGTGACCATGAGCGGCCAGAGGTAGTTGTTCCAGCTGTTGATCAGGGTCTGGAGGAAGAGGATAACGAGGACCGGGCGGATCAGAGGGAGGAGGATCCTGACGATAAAGTGCAGATCGCCGCATCCATCGACCCTGGCCGCTTCGTAAAGCGGACGCGGCATTGTGCGGATGGATTGACGGAGCATGAAGACCGTTGCGGCACCCATAAAGGCGGTGATGCCCATGCCGAGGTAGGAATCCGTCAGGTTGAGCGCGGTGACGGTGCGGTAGTTGGTGATCAGCAGCGTATCCGGCGGGAGCATCATGGTGCCCATGACAAGCAGGAAAAGGAATGTTTTGCCCTTGAAATCATACATGGCAAAGGCCCAGGCTGCCGGTACGGAGAGGAGTATGCGCGCGATACCGGTGAGAAGCGCGACGATGACGGAGTTGATCAGATAACGTCCCATCGGAAGCTGGGAGAAGAGGCGCGAAAAGGTCTCGGTATTTGAGAAGGAGGCCGGGAAGAAACGGCCGCCCGCGAACTCCGGCGCGGTTTTGAAGGCACCGGAAACCGCATAAAGAAGAGGAAGGCAGATAACAAGAGAAAGCACGAATACGAAGAGACCCTGAAGCAGGGGGAGGAGCTTTTTGATCATTGCTCGTTCCTCCTTTGCTCCGCGTACAGGCCGAGCGCGGTGAAGGCGATGGCAATCAGGAACGTGATGACAGCAATACAGGCGGCAGTGGAATAATCTGAAGATGAATAGCCTGAATTGTACATCATGGAGAGCAGCGTGGCGGATGCGCGGGCAGCGCTGCCGCGGATAATGATGAGGATGGGCCCGGCGGTCATGAGGCAGAGAACGGTATTGGTGCAGATGACATAGAGCAGGGTGGGGAAGATCTGCGGAATGTGGATGTGTATGAGAATACGGAAGGCAGAGGCCCCGTCGACCTTCGCGGCTTCTGTGACGGGACGCGGGATCGAACGGAAGGCGGCCAGAAACAGCAGAAAGTTGAAGCCGATGCCCTGCCAGATATTGATGAGAAGGACGCCCCACAAGGCGATCTTACGATCCTGGAACCAGCCGAGCGAAAGCTGAAGGGCTTTATTGACCCAGCCGGCGGAGGGGTTGAGAAGTACGGAGAAAATGAGACTGACAGCAGACATGGACACAGCCATGGGGATCGCGATGAGGGTCTCGTTGACAGGGGAAAGCGGGTTTCTTCGCGTGCAGAGCGCGGCCAGCAGCATGGTGATGATGACGGTCAGGGGGACATTGACCGCGGTCAGAACCAGGGTATTGGAAAGGGCTGTGCCGAAATCGCGACGCCCGAAGAGATATTGGAAGTTTTCAAACCCGGCAAAGGAAAGGATCTGCCCCCGGCTGTTGACCACGGAGAAAGCGTGGGTCAGCGTGCGGGCAAAGGGATAGTAGGTAAAGAGAACGGCGAAAAGCAGGACAGGCAGAATATACAGATAAGGCTTAACTTTCCGGACGGCTTTCATGCTCTGTCCTCCTTTCTTGCAATAGAAAATGGGCCCCGGAACATATCAGGGCCCATGAAAAACAAAAGAGGTGACAAAACTTCTTTCATCCAGACTGTACTGTCGGCTTTGGAATTACACCAAATCAGCCTTTCGGCTCGCGGGCTATACCGCCGGTCGGGAATCGCACCCTGCCCTGAAGATGTCCGTGTTCAATTTTCGCAATGAGTATAACACCGGAAAAGGAAAAAAGCAAGATTCACACGCAAAAACAGCCGTACAAAAACTGTACGGCCGGTGGGAAATTAACGGGTCTCGCCCCAGAAGAACAGACCCAGCATGCCGGGGCCGACATGGCCGCCGCTGAAGGGTTCGTGGGGGAGAATGAGGATCTGCCGGGGCTCTCCGATGGCGCGGATCATGCCGGCGAGCGTTTCGGCATCGGCAAGGCAATCACCATGAGAGATGGCGACGATGTGATCGGAGATATCAACAGCCTTTTCTTTGAATTTAGCCGCAAGCATCATCAAACTCTTTTTACGGCCGCGGCACTTGCCGCAGTTGACAATTTTGGCATCCATGCTGCCGAAAAGAATGGGCTTGATATCCAGCACACCGGCGGCAACGGCAACAGCCTTGCTCACACGTCCGGTGCGGACGAGATTCATGAGATTGTCAACTGTGAAGTAGCTGCAATAGTGCTGAACTTCACTTTCCATGATATCGGCGGCTTCGGCGGCTTCCTTACCCTGCTGAAGCAGCTCAGCCGCGCGTATGACCTGAAGACCGGAACCCATGCCGCAGGTCCTGCTGTCGATGATGCGGATGACACGATCCGGGAACTCCTCACGAAGCTCCTCAGCAGCAAGATTGGCAGCCTGACAGGTGCCGCTGATGCCACTGGCCATGGAGATATAGATGACATCAAACCCTTCGCGGAGAACGGGGGCGAAGTGGGATTTGAATTCTTCCGTGTTGATCAGACTGGTCTTATATTGCTTGCCGGCACGGATGGAATCGTAGAAGGACTTGAAATCAAAATCCTCCAGAACACCGTTATAAACGTATTCGTTGGTATCGTCACGATAGTTACAGGGGAGCAGGGTGACATTTTTGAGGTATTCGCCGCTCAGATTGGCGGTGCCGTCTGAAAAAATCTTGAAGGGCATTCTTAACTCCTTTTTTGCGGAGAACATTGATATAGCAGGATCAGCTGCTTATAAAGTATTATAACACCGTAAAAATGAATGTCAAGCAAGGGAGAATGACCGGATGCTCCGCGGGAGCCGTCAGGGCATCAGGAAACTTTGCTCTGATTTTTCGCGCATGGTTTATTGCAGCCGGAACAGCCGCAGCCGCATCCGCCGCTCTTTTTGCGCCTGACAGCGAAGTAGAAAGCCGTGCCGAGCATGAGCGCGATGAGGATGATCAGGATGATATCAACGGTATTCATTACGCGCCTCCTAGAAGCAGGCCGATCAGGCGGACAAGGATGGCAAAGACCCAGGCGATGATACACTGGCCGAGGACGACCCCGATCGCCCAGCGCGCGCCAAGTTCACGCTTGACGGAAGCAATGGCGGCAACACAGGGCGTGTAAAGCAGACTGAAGACCAGCAGCACGAGTGCGGAAAGGGACGTGAGCGCGGTGCCGATGCCCTCGTTGAACAGGATGCCCATGGAGGAGACGACGCTCTCCTTGGCAATAAAGCCGGAAACCAGAGAGGTGCAGATCCGCCAGTCGCCAAGGCCGAGAGGATGAAAAATCGGAACGAGCACGGAGGCAATATGCGCCATGAGACTGTCGCTCTGATCCGTGACCAGATTGAACTTGATGTCGAAGCTTTGGAGGAACCACACGATGACAGTGGCGATCAGGATGACTGTAAAGGCCTTCTGAAGGAAATCACGGGCTTTTTCCCAAAGGAGATGGACGACGCTCTTGGGCGTGGGAATACGGTAATTGGGAAGCTCCATGACGAAAGGAACGGCTTCACCCTTGAAGAGGGTTTTTCGGTAGAGCAGGGCGCAGAGGATGCCCGCCAGAATGCCGAAAAGGTATAGACCGCTCATGACAAGCGCGGCGTGACCGGGGAAGAATGCCTGCGCGAAAAACGCGTAGATGGGCATCTTGGCGGAGCAGCTCATAAAGGGGGTGAGCAGGATGGTCATTTTACGGTCGCGCTCACTGGGCAGTGTGCGGGTGGACATGACCGCCGGAACACTGCAGCCGAAGCCGATCAGCAGAGGAACGATGCTGCGCCCGGAAAGACCGATCTTTCGGAGAAGTTTATCCATAAAGAAGGCAACACGGGCAATATAGCCGCTGTCTTCCATGAGAGACAGGAAGAAGAAGAGAACAACGATGATGGGCAGGAAGCTGAGCACACTGCCGACACCTTCAAAAATGCCGTCAATGATCAGGCTGTGGATGACCTCGTTTACATTGGCTGAGGTCAGCGCGCTGTCGATCAGCCCGGTCAGTGCTTCGATCCCCTGCGCCAGAAGATCCTGCAGGAAGGCGCCGATGACATTGAAGGTAAGGAAAAAGACCGTGAGCATGATCAGGATGAACATGGGGATCGCGGTGTATTTACCGGTCAGGACACGGTCGATCTTTTCGGAACGCAGACGTTCCTTGCTCTGACGGGGCTTGGTGACGGCAGCGTCACAGACACGGTTGATGAAACGGAAACGATAATCGGCGATGGCCGCGCTGCGGTCCAGATTGCTCTCCTTTTCCATCTGGAGGACCAGATGCTCCACCGTTTCCTTTTCATTTTCATCCAGTTTCAGCGCTTCAATGATCAGATGATCGCCCTCGATCATCTTGGAGGCGGCAAAGCGAAGCGGGATCCCGGCTTTTTCTGCATGATCCTCGATCAGATGCTCGACCGCGTGCAGACAGCGATGGATCGCGCCGTCGTTGTCTTCATCCGCGCACAGATCCTGCTCCACAGGACGCTCCTGATAATGCGCAATGTGAATGGCATGGCGCACCAGCTCGTGGACACCCTCATTCTTGGCCGCGCTGATCGGAACGACCGGCACACCCAGCATGCTTTCCATGCGGTTGATATCGATGGAACCGCCGTTGCCGGTCATTTCATCCATCATATTGAGCGCGACGACCATGGGGATATTCATTTCGAGCAGCTGCATCGTAAGATAAAGATTGCGTTCGATATTCGTGGCATCCACGATATTGATGATGGCCTTGGGCTTTTCATCCAGAACAAAGTTGCGGCTGACGATCTCCTCACCGGTGTAGGGGCTCATGGAATAGATACCGGGGAGGTCTGTCACAGAGGTCTTCGGGTGGCCTTTGATCGGGCCGTCCTTGCGGTCAACAGTGACACCGGGGAAGTTGCCGACATGCTGGTTAGAGCCGGTCAACTGGTTGAACAGGGTGGTCTTTCCGCAGTTCTGATTTCCGACCAGCGCGTAGGTGAGAACTGTATCGTCAGGGAGAGGGGTCTCTGTATTGTGATTGTGATATTTGCCGCCTTCGCCCAAGCCGGGATGGGCGGTTTTTTTATGGGGCGCGCGGTTGGCTGCAAGCTTTTCCGGTGCCGGGGCGATGCCGATATGCGCGGCATCGGCAAGGCGTAATGTGAGCTCATAGCCGTGGATCTTCAGCTCCACCGGGTCACCCATCGGAGCATATTTCACCACCGTCACTTCCGCGCCGGGGATCATGCCCATATCCAGAAAATGCTGACGAAGCGCGCCCTCGCCGCCGACGGAGGTGATCACGGCAGTCTTACCGACAGCCAGTTCGTTCAATGTCATACAGGAACCTCTTTCCGACAAAAGTCTGAGTTAATTATAGACAACTGCCGATTTGATGTCAATGGAATGACTGGGCTCTATCCTTGTATTTGTAAACATCCGCGGTGAATGGGGAATGGGGGAAAAGGATAACGGCGATAAAAAACTCCGCACCCGCGAAGCGGGTACGGAGAATGCGTGATGATACCGGGGATCCGGAGAAGCGATTGTTATTTCAGTGCCTGCTCCGGCGTTTCTTTCTTCTTGCCCTTACCGCGCACCAGAACGATGACGCTCTGCAGCACGATGAAGAAGCAAAGCATGAAGCCGTTGAAAATGGTCTGCCAGTAGGAGCCCATGTTGGTGAGGCCGGAGTAGGTGACGATCTTTTCGATGATGCCCATGATGAGAACACCGAAGAAGGAACCGACCACGTTGCCGACGCCGCCGCTCAGCATGGTACCACCGATGATGGCGGAGGCAATGGCCTTCATTTCCATACCGGTCTGCAAGGTGTCCTTGCCCTTACCGACGTGCCACAGATACACGAACGCGGCAACACCGGCCAGTACGCCGCTGATCACATAAGCGAGGAACTTGGTGCGCTGCACGTTGCAGCCCAGCATCATGGCGCTCTGCTGATTACCGCCGACCGCGTAAAGCTTGCGGCCGAACTTGGTATATTTGAGCATGAGGGCGACCAGAATGAGCAGCAGGATGGCGATGACAACACCCCATTCAACTTCGACAGCGTTTACCAGCGTTTTGTTCCTCTTGATCGTCGTATCCACCAGGAAGGGGATCGTGATCTTGCTGTTCATCAGATCCGCAAACGCGGGCGCGTTGGCCGGGATGATGCTGGCACCGGAGGAATTGATGATGGAGGCCATACCGCGTCCGAAGAACATGCCGGCCATGGTGACGATGAAGGGCTGGATCTTGAGGTAAGCGACGAGATAGCCGTGTACCAGACCGAAGCCGAGACCGATGCCGAGACAGATGAGAATGGCCACACCGATGGAACCGCCGTTGTTCAGGTATTCAACACAGGCCATATCGGCAAACGCGACGACACCGGCGACGGAGATATCGATACCGCCGGTGATCATGACGATGGTCAGACCCAGGCTGACGATGATCAGCGCGGAATACTCGTTGAAGATATCGAAAAGGTTGCGCCACTTGAGGCTGCCGACATCATCCAGGAAACCCTTATCACCCAGGAAGAGGAGACCGCTTCCGTACAGGATGACGAAGAACGCGATGGCGATCAGGAACAGAAGGAGGGAATTGGAGATCTTTTCGCGGCGCGGCTTGATGCCGTGATTGACTGCAGTGCTCATACTTAACCCTCCTTTACTGCGACAGTCGCGGGACGCTTGGAGAACCATTTACCGATGCTGCCGTTCCTGGAGAAGGCAGTCTTCACAACATCGGAGCTGATCACGACCAGAATGATGATGACAACAGCCTGATAGGCCTTGATATTCTGGATATTGATCTCCATGCAGTAAAGGGTACGGGTCAGGAGCTTATAAGCATAGGCGCCCATGATAGAACCGGAAAGCTTGAACTTGCCGCCGCCCAGCGCGTTGCCGCCGATGGCGACCGCGAGGATGGCTTCCATTTCGATGTTCTGCATCAGCGTGCCGTAGCTGACTTTCTGCACTTCCAGCAGACGGGTCTCACTGATGATACCGCCGATCGCGCAGCAGAAACCGAGCAGCGCGAAGCAGATGAGCTTGACCGCGGTAGCATTGATACCGTTCAGACGGGCAGCCGCCTGATTGATACCGACAGACTGCGCGTAGAGACGCAGGGACGTGAAGCGGAAGATCAGGAAGAAGATGACACCCATTAGCAGGGTGATCAGAATGGGGGTGGGGATGGGGCAACCGGGGATGACGTTGGCAATGACACTTGTCAGGTCATTGCTGGGGACGATCAGGTTGGCCTGTCCGCCGATCCAGTAGGCCACGTCGCGTCCGCAGGTGAAGAGGATCAGTGTGGCGATCATCGGCTGGATCTTGAACATGGATACCAATGTGCCGTTGAAAAGGCCGAAGAGAACAGAAACGATGACGGCCAGCAGGATCGCCAGCAGAATGCCGGGGATGGCCACAGGGGTCTCGGAGTAGAGACCGATCAGAACTTTGGTAAAGACGGTAGCGGAGATAACACCGATGGCGCCGACGGAGATGTCCTGTCCGCCGCAGGCGGAGGTGACAAGTGTCATGCCGATGGCGAGCAGCACCAGTTCGGTCGCGTTGTCGATGACCTCGATGATATTGCCGGCCAGTTTGGGTGAACCGCCCATGGATTCGACAATGGTGATGTTGTAGAAGGAAGGATCACGGATCAGGTTGAAGATCAGCAAGCCGAGAATCGCGCAGATGGCGATCAGCAACTGAGAATTCTGCCTGAAAATGTTTTTCATTCTGCTTCCGGTAGACATACTCATGCTGTTTCTTCTCCTTCGTTTTTATTTTGCTGACCGCCGGCGATCGTGCGCATGACATGATCCTGTGTCAGTTCACTGCCGGTCAGCTGACCGACGATCTTGCTGTCTCTCATAACAATCAGGCGGGAGCAGGTGCGCAGCATCTCTTCGATCTCGGAGGAGATGAAGGTGACACTCATGCCTTCCTCGGAAAGTTTGAGAACAAGACGCTGGATCTCGGTCTTGGTGCCGATATCGATACCGCGGGTCGGTTCATCGAGGATCAGATAATCCGGATGCGTCAGCAGCCAGCGGGCGAGGATGACCTTCTGCTGGTTGCCGCCGGAAAGAGAACCGATGGGGGTATCCTGAGAGGCGGTCTTGATGTTCAGGGCTTTGATGTATTCATCGGCGAATTTGGCGGCCTTGTGTTTACGGATGGGCTTGAAGAAACCATCCTTGACCTGCAGTGCCAGAATAATGTTATCGCGGACGGAAAGATCGGCGATGATACCGTCGCGTTTACGATCCTCGGGCAGATAGCCGATGCCGTTCTTCATAGCCTGCTTCGGACGATGCACACGGATCTTTTTGCCGTTCATGGTGACATGGCCGCTGTTGACCTTATCAGCACCGAAGATGGCGCGGACACTTTCGCTGCGGCCGGAACCGAGAAGACCGGTAAAGCCGTTGACTTCGCCCTTCGCGATCTTGAAATCGAATTTCTTGGTAAACTCACTGGAAAGGGAACTGGCTTCATAAAGCGTTTCGCGGGTCTCTGTTTCGTCATCGGTATGGCTGTTTTTCAGATTCGCGATGTTATCCAGTTCTTTGCCCATCATCTTGGACACAAGTTCCAGCTGAGGCAGTTTTTCTGTTTCATATTCACCGACCAACTTGCCGTTTCGAAGAACGGTGATGCGGTCGCAGACTTCATATACCTGTTCAAGGAAGTGCGTGACGAAGATAATGCCGACCCCTTGCGCTTTCAGACGGCGCATGAGATTGAACAGCATGTTGACCTCTTTATCATCCAAAGAGGAGGTGGGCTCATCCAGAATAAGGACCTTGCACTTCATATCCACCGCGCGCGCGATGGCGATCATTTGCTGTACAGCGAGGGAACAGCTTCCCAGTTCCTGAGAAGGTCTGGCAGGGATCTGCAGATCCGCAAGCAGTTTGCCGCAGTTTTTCCGCATGGTGTGCCAGTTGACGGTCAAGCCCTTTTCGCGTCCGATATACATATTTTCAGCAACGGACAGGTTGGGGCAGAGTGTGATCTCCTGATAGACGGTACTGATACCATAGTTCTGTGCGTCGTGGGGGGAATGGATTGAGATCGGCTTCTCGATCCCATCAATGTAGATCTGTCCGCCGTCCTTGGGATGGACACCGGTCAATACTTTGATCAGCGTCGATTTACCGGCTCCGTTTTCCCCCATGAGAGCGTGGATCTCACCCTTGCGCAAAGTGAAATCAACGTCTTCCAGGGCTTTAACACCGGGAAATTCTTTTACAATACCCCGCATGCTGAGAATGACATCGTTTTCCAATCGAAATTCCCCCTTGAAAGAAAATTGGATACCGTTCAAAAAGTACCGGCGCGACACAGATCCGCGGAGCTTATCCGCTTTTCCGCGCCGCGCCGGTTTTTAAAGCTTACGCTTCAGAAGATTACTTCCTAAGGATCAGTCGCCCAGACCGTAGGTAGCGATGTCTTCTTCGGTGATGGTGTAGCAGTCGAAGCCGCGTTCATCGTTGATGTACTGCTTCAGCTCGTTCAGGCCTTCGATTTCGCCGCCGTTTTCAAGGATCTGGATGAATTCAGCGATCTTAGCAGCCTGGAAGGGGGAGCACTGACCGTCATAGTTCCAGGAACCGGCCATAACTTCGCGCAGAGCGAACTTGTTGCAGTCGAAACCGATAACGACGACGTCGCCATCCTTGCCGTGGGAGATGCCGTGAGCTTCCAGAGCAGCAACAGCGCCGGAGGCCATGCCATCGTTCTCAGCGTAGATGATGTTGAAGGACTTGCCGCTGTTGATGACGGATTCAACGATCTCCTTGGCGACCAGTTCGTCCCAGGAAGCGGTCTGCTGCACAACAAGGGTCATCTTGCCGGCATTGACCTGTTCGTTCACAGCACCGGTACGGCCGACCTGAGCGTCGGAACCCATAACACCCTGGATGTGGATGATGTTGTATTCGGGCAGATTCTGAGCGAGCAGCCATTCAACGGCGCCCTTGCCCTGGTTGGCCATGTCGGAAACGACAGCGGCTTCATACAGAGAAGGATCGCAGTTGATCATACGGTCGAAGAGGAACACGCCGATGCCGTTCTTGGCAGCTTCAGTCAGGACAGCGTCCCAACCGGTGGTTTCGGCGGCGGAGATCAGCAGGTAGTCAACGCCGGCAGAGATCATGTTGCGGGCGGCAGCCAGCTGTTCGTCGTTGTTCATGCTGTAAGCGGTGGTGACTTCGTAGCCGTTCTCGGCGCAGAAGACAGCAGCCATGTCCTTGACATTGGCCTCGCGGTAGCCGGACTCGGAAGCGGGATTGTTAACGATACCGACCTTGATCAGGCCATCGGCGCTGGCGAAAGCGCACAGGGAGATGAGCATCGTGCATACGAGCACGAGCGCGGTAAGGATGCGGGACATCTTCTTCATAAGATTTCCTCCTGTAGATTTTCGTCCTGATCGGACTTTGATGATATGATTGTAAACGATGCGAAAAAAATTTACATTCACATTCTTTTGTTTTTGAATAGAATATTTTACATATTTTACGGGCAGATGACCGGCAAAACAAAACGAAAGAAAAGAAAATGCAAAAATTTTTGGAATCGTGACACTTTTTTACGATTTTGACAGGATTTACGGCGATCAAGGTGAAAATCCCTTGTCTGACCTGTCCAATAAAACGAGAGCCCCTGCATAGAAGGACTCCCGGAGAAAGAAAATAACGCTATCCGATAATATTATAATGAAAGAATGACGCGGATCGCGGAAAACGGGCGCGGCGATGGATCAGAGATAACGGGCGGTTATGTTACGGTCATCTCCGGTATAGCAGAAGCGCTCCAGACGCTGCTCCGGACGGAGGGGGTGCCCTTCATCCTCAAGACGATCGATGACGATGGCATGGAAGTCATAACCGTTTTCAAAGGAACCGTATTTTCCGAAGACGCTGCCGCCGGCTTTAGTGGCCATGTAAAATGCTTCGGTAAGCGTAAGCGCGCGGTTGCTGTCAGGCTCGTAAAAGGCTTTGAGTTTGGAAAGACGGATCGCGTGGGCAATCTGACGATAGATCGCCGGACTGCCGGCGGCCCCGATATCACTGCCCACGGCGATGCTGATATCATCCTCCATCAGTCGGGCTGCCGGCATGATCCCGGCGATGACATTCGCGGTGGCTTCCGGGCAGTGGACCGTGACGGCGTGATAAGCTTTGGCTAATTGGATATCCCGCGGCGACGGGAAGATAAAGTGCGCGAAGATCGCGGGACCGTAACCCAGAAGACCGCATTTTTCGTAGATCTCTGTGTCGCAGCTGCAATCCGGGAAGAGACGGACGGCTTCCCCGGCTTCCCAGATGGACTCAACAACATGAGTGTGCAGACCGGTGTTGTATTTGCGTGCCAGTTTGCCAAGACCGGTCAGCAGTTCACGGCTGCAGGTGGGAACAAAGCGCGGCGTCAGGATGGGACGGACAAGCCTGTTTTTGCTGTGTTCTTCCAGAAAGAGTTCTGTTTCCCGGATGGACTCCTCCGTCGTTTCACAAAGATAGGACGGCGAGGCATAATCCATATTGACTTTGCCCACCAGACCTGTAAGACCGCGCTTTTCCATCTCTCTGATCAGGATACCGGCGCTCGCGCGATGAATGGTGGTGAAAACATTGGCGTGGAACGTGCCGTGCAGAACGAGTGAATCGGCAAAAGCCTGATAGATGGGCTGCGCGTATTCCACGGAGGCAAAATTCGCTTCCTGAGGGAAGGTGTATGTATTCAGCCAGTCACTCAGCAGCAGATCCATCCCCATCCCGCGCTGGATATACTGGGAGGCGTGGACATGCAGATCGGAGAAGGCGGGAATGATCAGCCCGCGGCCATGATCGGTCACGGGCAGGGATTTCAGCGCTTCCGGTATCTGTCTGAAGATACCGCTGACCTTTCCGTTTTCAACAACGATATAGCTGTCTTCGTAAACTTCCATTTTGTCTTTCGCGGGAGTGAAAAGGATATCTCCGTGGATGATCTGCATAAAATCGCCTCCAAATAAGAACGGATACGGATCTGATTTGCAAGAATCCGGTATGTTATGGATTGCTTATCAAGACAAACAAGGCACATGGGTATTATACGTTCTTTGGGAATGAATCTCAACCGGAAATCTGATATTAAATTCCGGATAATAAAAAACAGGGAGTATGCTGTTGACATCACCCTGTAGAAACGACGGAGAACAGATGATCACTTCTGCTTTGGCTTGCAGAACAGCAGCATGCCGGTGAAGGCCAGCACGCAGAAGACGGTGCTGGTGTACAGCATGGCATCAAGCCCCAGATGATCGATCATGGCACCGGCATAGGCGCTGCCGATGATGGAGCCGATGGAACCGCAGAGGACGCACATGGATTGCCCGCGCACTTTTTCAGTATCGCCGACGATGCTGTTGACGAGCAGGACACTGCTGAAGGCGCTGAGGCCGACACACAGCATATTGAAGGCGCTTGCGAGATAGACAAAACCAATATCCGGCGCGAAAGCCAGCAGCAGTAAACGGACGCCGGAGAACAGATAGGAGACAGCAAGAAGGGACTTGGGCTTGAAATATTTGAGAAGCAGACCGGAAGCAAAGAGCGCGGGTACTTCCGCCGCGGCACGGATGAACTCGCTGATACCGTATTCTACCGTATTGCAGTGAACGCGCTGGACAACACGGACGATGAAGGTGTAGCCGGCTGTATTGCCGATGCCGTTCAGCAGGGTGCACAGAAGCAGGACGATGAGCATTGGATTCTTTGTGATCATTTCCCGGTAGGAGGTGACCTTGCGATCCTTATGCAGTTCCTCACGGGTCTTGCCTTTGTTCGGATTCGGCATCAGCAGAATGAAACCGATGCAGACAACGGTTCCGGCAATGAAGGCTGGCATCAGAATATCCGGCGAGTAAGTTTCCACAAGGCGGCCGTAAACATAGGCGGACACGGCGTAAAAGAAGGAACCGACACCGCGCGGCCAGCCATAACGGGCAGGGATCCCGGCGTTGTTGCACTGTACGAGCTGTGCGTTCAGATAACCGTTATTGCACATGCCGGAAGCGTAGCAGGTGGCGAAAACGATGACAGTCATGGCGGCCGGCAGGGAGAACGCTCCCATGAGCGCGGCGGTCACGATGCCGATGACGGCCAGAAGCGCGATCAGGCATTTGATCGGCAGTTCAGGATGTCTGTCCAGCACATTGGACAGGATCAGCTGAGCGATAATGGCCACCGCGCAGCCAATGGAGGTCGTGAGACCGATCTCGGTGTTCTTGAGACCGCAGTGGTCGAGATAGACCGTGATAAAGCCCGAGATCGCGCAGAAGCCGATCCAGTAGGATGCTTCACAGGCGGCGAAATTCATTTCGACCCGCAAAGCAAGGCGTTTAAGTTCCTTCATAAAATACACTCCTGTTTCAAAGAGTCCGGAAGGATCATAGCACCTTTGGAACGCCTGTCAAGGCGTGAATAGAATTTTACGATATTTCGATCAATATGTTCATACGGAGATCACTCACGCATGCGCATGAACGATATTGTCAATGATGATGATCCTGTGATATACTGCCTTTGGGTGATCAGATGAAAACGAAGAATGCGCAGAAACAAAACGGAAAAAGCCTACGGCGTCAGGTCTCGATCGTGTTTACGGTCGTGGCCGGTACAGTGCTGCCGTTTATCACGGTGCTGATCGTGATGCTGATCCATACATCATCACAGTATACTGTTCTTCTGAAAAATGCCAATACGGCAGCGGATTTTAATACAGCCTTCAAAGAAAATATCGACAGTGCCATGTATAACCATGTGATCCGTCCGCGGACCGGCGATGATATTTCGCTGCTGCCGATGGCAGACCTGGACGATGCCGTGGGCGTACTGACCCGACTGGAACAGACGACCACCTTGCCGGATAACAAATGGCGTATCCGCAGCATGCTCAACTGGTGCGAAAGTCTGCGCGGGTACATGACGGAGATCGCGGAAACGGAACGCTATGATGACCGTGTGGAATTGTTGGAGCGCAATATCAGCGGCGAGACAGGTCTGACACGATTGATCGATACATATATGCATGACTATCTGGATGCCGAAGTACGGGAGATGGTAAGGCTGCAGGGCGTCGTGCGGCAGAGAACTTCCTATTTCATATTATTTACGGTGGCAGCGGGCGTTCTGCTGATGCTTCTGGGATTCTGGTATTCCTTCCGGGTCTCCAAGGCGATCTCTGGTCCGATCAGCGCGCTGTCCAGGAAGGTGAGCCGCTTCGGGCAGGGTGATTTTGCTTCCGAACCTGTCCATACCGATATCATTGAACTGAATACGCTTGACCGCGGCTTTGATGAAATGGCGGAACATATCGATACGCTGATGAAGACGCAGATCGAGGATCAGCGCTCTTTGCATAAAGCTGAGCTGGAACTGCTTCAGGCACAGATCAATCCGCACTTCCTTTATAATACGCTGGATTCGATCGCCATTTTGGCTGAAAGCGAACGCGGCGAAGACGCGGTGAAGATGGTCAACAGCCTTTCGTCCTTTTTCAGGATATCGCTGAGCAAGGGAAAGGATATCATCCCGCTGGAGGCTGAGATCCATCATGTAAAGAGCTATCTGGAGATCCAGCAGATCCGGTACAGTGATATTCTGCAATATGACATCGATGTGCCGGAAGCGCTCTATGCCTGCCGCGTGCCCAAACTGATCCTGCAGCCGCTGGTGGAGAACGCGCTGTATCATGGCATCAAGAACCGCAGAGGTATCGGTCATATCCGGATCACAGGTGAAGTGAAAGCAGGGGAATATCTGCTGCGGGTGGAGGATGACGGCGCCGGCATGGATGAAGAACAGATGGCAGCGCTCAGAGCCGGTCTTTATGAGGACAGGCATACCGGGCTTGGGATCATCAATGTGCATAAGCGTATCCGGCTGTATTGCGGTGATCCCTATGGACTGTCCTTTGAACATCGACCCGGCAGCGGAACCATCGTGACGATTCATCTTCCCATGCAGTTTGAAACCGGAGAACAGGAGGCCTGATCCATGAAGAACGCAAAGACATATATTAAAAGAAGAATATGTGCTGTTATCTGTGTTTGCTTATGTATTCTGCTGTGCGGATGCGCGGCGAAGGAGCCTGAAGGCGCGAAGACAGATGCGGAATCCCGGCAGATCGTGGTGGGCTTTTCACAGGTGGGCGCCGAAAGCGACTGGCGAAACGCCAATACCATTTCCATGACGGAGGCGCTTTCTGAAGAAAACGGCTACAGACTGATCATTGACGACGCGCAGAACAAGCAGGAGAGGCAGATTACCGCCATCCGCAATTTCATCCAGATGGGGGTCGACTACATCGTGCTCGCGCCGACCAACGAGATCGGCTGGGATACGGTGCTGACGGAAGCGAAAAACGCCGGGATCCCGGTCATTATCGTTGACCGCATGATCGAGGTGGCGGATGAGTCCCTGTACGCGTGCTGGGTCGGCAGTGATTTCCATAAAGAGGGCCGGACCGCGATCCGTTATCTGTCGGAAATAAAAACAGAAGAATTAAAGATCGTTCATCTGCAGGGAAACCTGGGGTCATCCGCGCAGATCGGCAGAACGGCCGCGCTGGATGAGGCATTGACGGCTCATTCGGACTGGCACCTGATCCACCGGGAAGCCGGTGATTTTACACAAGCAAAAGGACAGGAGATCGTAGAGGATCTTCTGTCCCGCGGGATCGATTTTAATGTGATCTATTCTGAAAATGATAATATGGCCTTTGGAGCGATCGACGCGCTGAGGACGCATGGTCTTCAGCCCGGAAAGGATGTGATCATCATCTCTTTTGATGCCGGTCACAGGGCACTGGAAAAAACACTGTCGGGGGAGATCAGCTTTGATATGGAATGCAACCCGCTGCACGGCCCACGTGTTTCTGCGATCATTCAGTCGATCGAAAACGGCGTGCAGCCGCCCAAACTGACGTTTGTCAATGAGGAATCCTTCAGTACGGATACCCTGACAGAGGAGATCCTTGCCGAACGCCCGTATTGAGCTTAATTGTGCTTCATGTTCCGGTATTCCTTGGGCGTCAGGCCTTCGTTTTTACGGAAAACATGGCTGAAATAGTTGGGCTCATTATAACCGATCTCCATTGCTATATCTGAGAGCTTCATGTCGCTTGCGGCAAGAAGCTCTTTTGCTTTTTCGATACGGAGACCGGTCAGGTACGCGATGAAAGAGCGTCCCATGGTTTGGGAGAAGACCGTGCTGAAATGCGCGGTGCTCATGCCGACATGCTCCGCGACAGAAATAAGCGTGATATTGGGGTCACAGAAGTTGGCCTGAACGTAGGCGACCGCGCGGCTGATCACATGATAGTGACGATTGTTCTGATTACGGTCTTCCTTCGCGTTTACGGCGATCTGCATCAGCCTGAGCGCTGTTGGGCGGAAGCTTTCGCGTTCACAGGAAGCCAGATTGATATCACATTCGCTGCTCAGGCGGGCGGCGATATCCTTTTCGTCATGCTCGCCGGAAGCGGCGCAAAGCATTTTGACGGTGACCTTCATGATCTCCAGCAACGCGTAATAGCGCATCAGCACGCTGTTGAACTGGCTTTCGTTGGGACCGGAAATGATCGAATCCAAAATGCTTTCCAGATCATTCGCGGAAGCATGCTGCATCTTGATACGGAACGCTTCGCCGAACGGGGCGTTGAAATCGATATAGCCTGCCGCGAGCTGGGCGGTATCACCGGCGTCGATGATCTGTCCGGCGGAGACCATTCTGGCTTTGTTCATCAGATCGGTTGCAGTGTGATATACTTCGCTGACCTGACTTAAACGGTGGGCGACAGAACTGGTAACGACCGTGATGACCGGACAGATGGCCTGAAGCTCGTGCTTCAGGATGCTGATGATGCGATAAACATGATCGGATAGCGCGGCTTCATCGTTATCACAGAACAGGATCACCAGAGACTGTGCTCCGGTGAAGTAAAGACTGATCCCCTGAGAGATCAGAAGCGCGTTGACCCGTTCAAATAACGGCGCGCGTTTGTTTTCAAGATCTTCAAAACTGAATAAAGCGACCTGATAATGCGCGCGCAGGATATCGACCTTCAGCGCGCTGGCTTTATCAAGCAGGGCGTGTGTGGCCGAGCCGCCGTGCAGAACCTGCTGAACAAAGTGCTGACGGAGCACTTTCCCGATCTCCGCCTCATTATATCCTTCGGGGATCTTCGGCGTGTTTTTTTCCTGTTCGATCTCAGCAGCCAGTTTGTTCAGCTCACGGGAGAGATCGGAGGCGTTGACAGGTTTTAATAAGTAGGAATTCACGCCCAGGGAGATCGCCTTGCGGGCGTATTCAAAATCGTCAAAGCCGGACAGGATGACGACCTTCAGCCAGGGCATGATGGCTTTCGCGTGTTTGATCAGCTCAAAACCATCCAGAAAAGGCATGCGGATATCTGTCAGCAGGATGTCCGGAAGCAGATCCTGCATGATGGATAACGCCATTTCACCATCGCCGGCTTCGCCGCAGAAGGTGAAAGGCCCGCCGAGAGATTCTACTGTCTTTCTGATGTGTTGGCGGATGAGCAGCTCATCCTCAACAACAAAAACCTGATACACCCGATACCTCCGCTGAACACAGTGAATGGAAACGAACAATTCTTACAGATATTATATCATCTTTTGCCGTTTTTCTCAACCCCCCCATGCAGAGAACGCCTTGCGGATGAATGAGTATGAAGCATCGGAATCTTTCCGGAACATACGGATACACGGAATGAACAGATGCCGGAATGTGATAAAAAACGGCGGAAGAAGCCGGATCAGTTACATAAAAAGAAACGCGTTGGTCATGAATGAATGGATTTTGAACGTGAACAGTGAGAAAAATTCGAATGGCACAAAATGGCAACAATCTCCAAAACGGTTACATGAACGTCAAAACGAAGAAAAAGAAGGCCTGTTTCGAGCGCTTCCGGATGGCAATAAAGGAGCCTATGTCACCGGAAAAACAGCGGGTTTTCAACGGCGCGGACTGATACGGATCCAATACACAGGCCACGGGAAATTACATGATCTTTCTGAAAAATCGGGCGCTTGATTGTGGAAACGGATAAATAGAGACCAATAAGCACAGAAATTACTTAAAAAATCACAAGAAATAATGAAAATGTAATAAAACAAGTAACATTTCCTATTGACAAAAGTTCGGTTTGTGGTATTATCTAAGCGAACAAGGAAGTAACTTATCGTGTAACGAAGCGAAGTTTGAAAGGGAAAGGCAGTGAAGAACATGATGAAACGGGTTACAAGCGTACTCCTCATCCTGGTGATGATCACGGCATTGTGTTCTTTTGCTTTTGCTGAAGAAGAATTTACGGCTGTTAACGATGAAGCGATCCAGATGATTGAAGATGCTTCCTCTGCTGACGATGTGACCGAAGCGATCGCTGACGAAGAAGAGAACGCTCAGATCACCGAGACCGTCGCGGAAGCGATCGAAGAAACCGAAGAAAACACCGAAGAAGTTAACCGCGAAGAACTGATCACCGCCGCCACTGCTCCGATCATGATCGTTTCTCAGCCCGGCAGTGTATACGCCGAAGTAAGCGAGAAGATCGTATTCACGGTCGTCGCCGAGAATGTTGTTTCTTATCAGTGGGTCTACTCCCGCAACAATGGCGGCAGCTGGCGCAACCCCCCCCTGACCGGCAATCAGTCCGCCAGCCTTACCATTAAGGTTAAGGAAGAATATTATCCTTACATCTGGAAGTGCCAGTTGACTGATGAACAGGGTAATGTGACCGAGACCGGTTCCGTTCAGATTATGGCCCCTGTTGTTGAAGAAGAGATCGAAGAGACCGAAGAAATCGTCACCGATAATACCCTCAAGATCACCGCTCAGCCTTCTGATGTTTGCGAAGAAGTGACCAATAAAGTCGTCTTCACGGTGAAGGCCGAGAACGCTGTATCTTATCAGTGGACCTACTCTCGTAACAATGGTTCCTCCTGGCGTGATACCACCCTGACGGGTAACAAGACCGAAAGCCTCTCCTTCAAGGTGAAGGAAGAATACTACGACTACATCTGGAAATGCGTCCTGACGGATGAAAACGGCAACACCGTTGAAACGAACACCATTCGTGTCATCAAGCCCGCCGAACCTGAAGTTTTCGAGATCGTTGAACAGCCTGTGGATACACTCGTTGAACTGGGCGAAAAGACCAAGCTGACAGTTGTCGCGACCGGCGTTGCTTCCTATCAGTGGATCTACTCCCGCAACGAGGGCGCTTCCTGGCGCGAGACCACGCTGAGCGGCAACAAGACTGCTTCTCTGACCCTGACCGGCAAGGATGCCTACTATGACTACATCTGGAAGTGCGTCCTGACTGATGAAGAAGGCAATACCCTGGAAACGAACGCGGTTCGTATCGTTGAACCCATCGTGATCCTGCCCGTCGCCATCATTGCTCAGCCTGTCAACGCTTCCGCGATCGAAGGCCAGAACGTGACCTTCGCTGTCGAAGCTGAAAACGCTGTTTCCTACAACTGGATGACTTCCGCGAATCAGGGGAAGACCTGGAACACTGTTTTCGGCAGTGACGCCGCTTCTCTGACCATCACTGTGAACGCCTCTTCCTACAACACGCTCTTCAAGTGCGTTATGGCGGATGAAGCGGGTGAGACCGTTGAGACCGAAGCCGTTACGGTGAATGTTCCCGGTTCCTCCAAGCTGATCACCATGAACATGGTGCCCGTGAATCAGAGCGCCGCGATCGGCGAGACGGTCGTGATCCGCGCCAACGGCTCCAATGTTGAATCCTATGACTGGCTTTCCTCCGAGAACACCGGTGCCACCTGGAGCATCGCTTCCGAAGCCGGCAATACCACCAACGAACTGAGCGTCGTGGTTACCGAGGAAACCTACACCACGATCTATAAGTGCGTGATGACCGACATCAACGGCGACATCCTGGTCACTGAGCCTGTCGGTATCGAAGCGGACAGCGATGAACTGAAGATCATCAGCCAGCCTGTAAGCGTGTCTCTTGCCTGCGGTGAGATCGCTGTTTTCACTGTCGAAGCCAAGAATGCCGCTGCTTATCAGTGGCAGGTCAACCGTGACGGTACCTGGCTGGACATCACCGAACTGGATGGCTGCAAGCAGGAAAGCCTGCATGTGCAGGTCATCACCAACCGCGCCACCCTGAAGTATCGCTGCCGCGTTACCGGCATTCTGAATGAAGTCGTTTATACCAATACCGTTGGTATCAGCATCCTGGAGCAGGATCTGGTCATCAAGGGTGACGAAGTTGTGATCTACGATGTGCCGCTGTATTATCAGGGCAAATACAACCTGTGCTGGGATTACACGCAGCAGATGGTGGAAGATTTCACCCTTGGTATCACGCACACCGACGCCGAAGTTGATAAGCTGTGCAAGGACCGCGCTGTTGAAGAATACGGCAGCAGCTGGAATGCCGGCGGTCTTCCCACCGATGAATCCTGGGATGTCATTTGGGACGATGAGATCACCATTGAAAAGGTTTTCGAGAAACTCGTTGAAAACGGTCCCCTGTATCTCAACTACAATAACTACTCGATGGGTCACATGGTCGTTCTGACCGGTATGGATCTTTCCACCGGTACCATGTACACCAATAACCCCTGGCGCGTTGAAGGAACCCAGACTTATGATCAGTTCCTCCGTATGTTCGCCACCGGTAATCATTCCGTCAGTTATCGTCTGCCGCTCATCTATGTGTCCTGGGCTGAATGGCAGTGAGCCTTCTACCGGTAAAAAGTGTTCCGGTAAGAGAACCGGAGCCTTTAACAAATCTTTTCTTCATAACCTCCTCCAAAACAAAATGCCTTCCCGAAAGGGAGGGCATTTTGTTTTTGCGGACAGACAATAAAGCCGGTTATTACAGGATCATTTGGTGAAAACGAATTCTTTCAGATCGCAAAGCATTCTGTCGTGAATGGCAAGGGGATCCTGAATTCGATCATCTTCAAAAACGAGATACAGCGCGTGCCTTCCGGTGACACAGCGCGTTTTTCCGGTTACGATGGTATCGCCGCCGTCGAAATCAACAGAACAGAGTTCTTCACCGTTTTCAGGATCATCCAGTCTGACGTGGATCCGTCCCTTTTCACCGCGGCCGGCCAGCTTCAGGTGGATCTTCATTGAAGTATTGCTGAAATCCTCGCCGAAATCATAATACTTGTAGCCGATCACGCTCTTATCCATGATATCACAGACGCGGATATCCATGACATTGAATTCCTTGATGACACATTTGCCGGTCAGTACACAGGCGTTATAAGCGGGTGTGACACGGTAGGGATTCAGCGATTCCTCAAAGCCGAGAGAGGTCATTTCCACCTGCGGGATGGTACCGTCCGGCAGGATGGTGACACGCTCTACACATCCCTGGCGGCTGAAGCAGGTGTTATTTGTCGTGCGGTGATAGAAGATATACCACTGACCGTCGATCTGGACGAGCCCGCCGTGATCATTTCCGCCGGGATAATCGATGCCGTTGTCGATGATCGTGCCGCGATGGACGAAGGGACCCATGGGGGAATCGCTCGTGGCGTAATCCAGACAGCAGCCGCGAGTCTGACTGTATACGAGATAGTAGGTTCCGTTGATCTTGCGGGGGCTACAGGCTTCAAAGTATTTGAAGGGAGGCTCTACGGGAATGATGTGCGGCTTGTAGGTTTCGGTTTTTACTTTTGTGATGTCGTTTTCATCCATCTGTACGACATAACTCCACCTGAGACCGCAGTAGACATATACCTTGCCGTCATCGTCCACAAGAACGCCCGGATCGACAAAAACACGGTTGTTGCAAAAATCCGGCGGCAGATCCTCGGATTCTTCATACTGATAGGTATTGAGCAACTTGAAGGGCCCTTCCGGTCTGTCGCTGACAGCGATCGCACCCTGAGCCTTGTAAATGTAGGCGAAAAGATAGTATTTACCGTCTTTCTCGACGACATCCGGCGCGAAAAGACTGCGGCCTTCCCAGGAAATATCGCTCTCGTGATCGTCATCGGCTTTGATATGGAAGCAATCACCGTGGCAGGTCCAATTGCTCAGATCATCCTTGGGAGCGCTCCAGACTTTGAGTTTTGTGTCACAGAAACTGTCGCTGCGGGGACGATCATGACTGCCGTAGAGGTAGACACGATCTCCGAAAAGCCTCGGTTCGCCGTCCGGGATATGTTCCCAGCCGGGCAGGATGGGATTGGCCATGTTTAGTGTTCCTCCTGTATATCGCGGGCGCTGATGCCGCGGAATGTGCTCTTATGATTATCATATCATCAACGGGCATAATATACAATGGGAATGAAGGGGAGTATTCATCGATAATCGATCAACATACAGAAAAGACAGGATCACGGACGGCGATCCTGTCTTTTTTAAGCGAATCATTCGCGCAGTTTGTGTTCGATGTTGGTGATCAGATTCCGCAGCTGGGGACTGACCTTCATTTCTTCTTCTACTTTATCGCAGCCGTGCATGACTGTGGAGTGATCACGGTTAAAGGCTTTCCCGATCGTGATCAGGCTGGCGCCGGCGACTTCCCGGCACAGATACATGGATACCTGACGGGGGACACTGATGGAGCGCTGACGCTTGCCGCTCTTGAGATCCTCCACGCTCACATCGTAGTATTCCGCGACAGCCCGCATCACGTCGTCGCAGGTCATCACGCGCGCGGCTTCTCCGCGGCTGAAGACATCGCTCAGGGCCTCACGGGTCAATTCAGCAGTGACGGGCTTTTTGGCGATCGTGGCATAGAGCTGCAGCTTGGTCAGACAGCCTTCCATTTCGCGGATATTGCTGTGTACGCGCTCCGCAATCAATTGAAGGACATCATCCTAAACATTCAGCATGATCTCATCCGCCTTGCGGCGCATGATGGCGATACGGGTCTCCAGATCCGGGGGTTGGATATCCGCCAACAGGCCGGCCTCGAACCGGCTGCGCAGCCGTTCCTC
>CALCTW010000024.1 GCA_937907055.1 uncultured Clostridia bacterium
CGTACCGTGCCCTTCCTCAGCAAGTCCACCGGCTACTCTCTGGCGGATATCGCTACCGAGGTCATTCTGGGCCGCAGCCTGAAGGATCAGGGCATCACCGAGATCTATCCTGAGGAGCGCAAGCGCTGCTTCGTCAAGGTGCCTGTCTTCTCCTCCATCAAGATCAAGGGCCTGGATGTCTATCTCTCTCCCGAAATGAAGTCCACCGGCGAAGCCATCGGCTATGACCGCCGCCTGTGCCGCGCCATGTACAAGGCGCTGCAGGCTTCCGGCATGAAGCTGCTCAACTACGGCACCGTGTTCGTCACCCTGGCCAATGATGACAAGTATGAAGCGCTGCCCATGGTGCGCCGCTTCTACGATATGGGCTTCAACATCGCCGCCACCGAAGGCACCGCCAACTTCCTGAAGCAGAACGGCATCCGCACCCACAAGGTGGGCAAGATCTCCGAAGGCTCCAATGAAGTCAACGAGCTCATCCGTTCCGGCTTTGTCTCCTACATCATCAACACCCGTTCCATCTATTCCGGCGCGCATCACGAGGACGGCGCTGCCATCCGCCGCTGCGCCACCGAGAACGGCGTCACCTGCTTCACCTCCCTCGATACCGTCCGCATCGTCCTTGATGTCCTGGAGGAGATGACCATCTCCGTCTCCATGATCGACGAAAAGGATTAACGCTCGCCTCGGGATTCGGTGTCGTCATAACGGGCGTCTTTTTGACGCTCGGCTCCGGCTTCAGCGTTTTTCATAACAGGTGCCTCTTGCGTTCCGGCTTTGTCTTGCTCCGGTCAACGTAGCGCTGCTACGCCTCCCTCCGCGCGGCTTTGCCGGCTTCGCAAGATCCATCCTGTTCTGAATGACGCTTCAGCCGTCGCCTCGCTTCCTTGGGAAACACGAATATCTTATCGAAACGGAAAGTCGGGAACGGCTTTCCGTTTCGGCTTATACGGGTATTCTTTTGCTTCGCGCGTTTCACGCGGCTTCGCAAAAGTCCCCGCCCGGCCGGGTCCTGCCGGACGGGCATAAATCCGTCCGATACGATTTATAGCAAAAAGGAAAGCCTGAGATGGCTTTCCTTTTTGGGTTGCGCGGAATTTGGTTTATGGAAGACTGGAAATAGTTACAGAAGCTAAAAGGACGGCGGGGGAGAGCAATCAATGAATGATCGGAAGAGAACAGAGCGTGACCGGGAAGGAGGATAGGGGAACGGATCATAACAAGGTATATATCAAAAAAGCAGCCTCTGCAGCTGCTTTTACATGATTATGATATCACTTTTTCAGTTGACATACAATGAACATTTGTGAACCTTTTCGCGCCTTTTTATCACCTGAACGAACTTTTAATGACATTTTGTGACCTGAGGTGAACTGATTCAATCTTTTCGTAATATCTTTTGTCATGATCCTCCGGCCTATCCGTGAAGCATCAATTTTGCTGATGGATTTGACAATGCGGACATGTTGTGGTATCTATATTATCATTCCAGGAAAGGATGTGGTATTTAATGAAAAAGTTGATTCTGATTGCCCTTTGTGCTGTGCTTATGCTCATGCCGGTCCTCGCTTCCGCGGAGGCCATGCCCGTCCCCGTAGTGACGGCGGGCGATGTCATCGCCTTTGGCGCGTATGAGCAGGATAATGACCTGACCAACGGCGCTGAAGCCATCGAATGGCTGGTGCTGGCGGTGGATGAGGAAAACAACCGCGCGCTGGTGATCAGCGTGTACGCGCTGGACAATCACCCCTACAATGACAGCCGTGTGGATATGACCTGGGAAAAATGCACCCTGCGCGCGTGGCTGAATGATGAATTCCTGAACACTGCCTTCAACGAGGAAGCGCAGGCTTTCATTCCGGCCGTTGTCGTCAAGGCGGATCACAATTCCTTCTACAAGACTGAGACCGGCAATGACACCGAGGATCGTGTGTTCGTCCTCAGCAGCGCCGAGGCCGCTCTCTACTTCGCCAACGATGCCGCCCGCGCCTGTCAGCCCACGGCCTACGCGCTGGCCCGGAAGGTGTATCGTGGCGGTAATCATAACTGCTGGTGGTGGCTGCGTACGCCCGGTAACAGCACCTACAACTTCAGCCGCGTGAGCGGTGACGGTGAGATCAACGAATTCGGCGTTTATCAGGATCATGATGAGACCGGTGTCCGTCCCGCCATGTGGATCGACCTGTCTCTGACGAACTGACCCCTTCTGTTTTGAGCACCGTTCCTCGAAAGCCTTTTCCGGCGTGTCTGTTTACAGGCACGCCGGTTTTCGTTACACAGTTGACCAATTATCAGACAGCAGTTACTGTAAAGAAACTGTATAATGATGTCCGCGCGGAATCCCTTATACGGCTGCGCGTCTCCCTTGACGAATACCGCAATAGGTGCTATATTTTAACTATTGTTTTAGATCCTTTTTGGGGTAATAGATATAGAAAATACAGAATACGCAAGGTGGGGGAAAACAAAATGAAGCGCTTCAAGATCGCGGTGTCACTTTTGATGGCGGTCGTAATGGGAATTCTTGCGATCACCTCCGGCATGGCTCTGACCAGCACGGAGAAAGAGAATAAATACAGTGCCGCGCTGGAAGAACTGAAGAGTTATCTGGAAAGCCCGGAAGAGAGCCGGGATGGCGTGATGCGCCTGAGCGCCATCATGGCCGATCTTGAAGAACTGGGCAATTATAGCCTGAGCCACGAATTGTATTGCTATGCGTATGTTCTTCTGAAGATCGAAGAGGGCAGTTATGACGATTGGCGCGTCGGCATGTATCTTGAGCAGCTGCGCAAAAGTGAAAAACTGAGCGCGTTCATCAAGCGTGACGAGGATGGCGTGATTGGCGATGCGGAAGCCCTGTCCGCGTATCTGGAAGGTCGCAAAGCCGAGGCAGAACAGGATTTTGAAGCTGCGATCGGGCAGTACGACCTGTGCCTTTCCTTCTTTGACGCCATGCTCCGTCAGTCTGATCTGATGGAAACCCGCTATGCGGACGCGTATCATCAGGCGGAAACACTCATGAATGAAAAGAAATATGAGGAAGCATACGTGCTCTTCAAAACCTGCCGTCAGTATATGGACGCGGAATACTGCATGAGTTATATCGTCACAGTGTTGGGCTATGAGCCCGGTGTTTGCGGTGACGCGCATACTTGGGAGGAGACGATCACCAAAGCGGCAACCTGCAAGGACGTGGGCGAAAAACAGCTTGTATGCAGCGTGTGCGGCAAGACGGAGACAGAAGCTTTGCCGATCACAGAGGAGCATCAGTGGCTGGAAGCAACTGATGAAGCACCGAAGACCTGCAGTGTATGCGGCAAAACAGAAGGCGAGCCTCTACCGAAAACAAAAAAAGGTGACATCATCACTTTTGGTGCGTATGAAGAGGATAATGATCTGACAAACGGCAAGGAACCGATCGAGTGGCTGGTGCTTGAGGTGGATAAGAGCACGAACCGTGTGCTGTTGCTCAGCCGTTATGGACTGGACGCGCGTCGCTTTGACGCAAGTACGTATCAGGGCTGGGATAAGAGCGAGATCCGTAGCTGGCTGAACAGCACCTTCCTGAACGCGGCGTTTACGGCAGAAGAGCAGAAGGCAATCGCGACCACGACCGTCAAGACCGGCAATAATGATGAATGGGTCGCTTTCGCGAAAAAGTATGGCTGGAGTTATGATAATCTCAACGGCGGAGCGGATACGCAGGATAAAGTGTTCTTGCTGAGCCTTGAGGAAGCCATGGCGTATAGCGGATACAGCACACTTGATAACTTCACTTTTAACGGAACAGACAAAATGAAGGCGGTGCCGACAAAGTACGCGGTAGCGCAGGGTGCTTATCAGTATGACAACAGCGACAGCAACCGAATGTTGAATGGTACAGGTTGCTGCTGGTGGTGGCTGCGTTCGCCTGGCAGCTACAGTAGCTACGCGTCCTACGTCTACTACGACGGCAGCCTCGACTTCAACTACGTGAACTACGCAAGTGGTTCTGTTCGGCCAGCATTCTGGCTTAATCTGGACTCTATCATCCCTTAATCAAAGAGAGCGAAGCGAACGGAATCTTTTGCTCAGGGGGAACGAAGCGACCGATCATCCTCCGCCTCCGCAGAGGCGGCATCACGGTCGAATGACAAAACCGTACCTCACATAAATTTCCGTTACTCTATAACAAGAAAACAGGTTGCTCCCGCGTTGGGAGCAACCTGTTCTTTGTATGACATTGCTGAAAAGAATGGTTTCAGCCGGAGAAATAAGATATCCACTGAGAACTTGCTTTGTAAATCAATCAAGTTCTCAATGAATTATCAATAATATTGCCGCAACGGCGCGGATCACTTCGCGCCAAAGCGGCCGATCAGCATCACCGTCCTTCCTGACGCGGGCTTGTACCTCTCTTTTTGTACACCGATTGTATTTTTCTATCAGGAGATTGTATTTTTATTGTATTGACATTTTTGTATACAATGTGATATATTCAGGATGTATAAATAGAAACGGGGGAGAGCTTATGACACAGTTTCCGTTTGACAGTACGATCGAAAACCGACCCATCCGCGATATCGCGTATGAAACGCTGAAGCACGCGATCATCACCGGAGAGATCCCCGCGGGTTCCCGTATCGTGGAAACGCTGTATGCCGATAAGCTGCATATCAGCCGTACACCGCTGCGTGAGGCGCTGCGTAATCTGGAACGCGACGGGCTGGTGGAATATGTGCTGCACCGCGGCGTGATCGTGCGGGCCTTCACCACCGAAGATATCGAAGAGATCTTCACCATCCGCAACAGCATGATGATGCTGATCCTGCCCTCTGTGGTGGAACGCGTGACGGATGAGGATATCCGCGGCATGGAAAATATCTTAAAGGATATGGATGTTGCGCTGCAGAATAACGATTTTTCCGCGACCGGCGTGTATAATCGTCAGTTCCATTCCATGCTGGAGCATGTCTCCAACAAGCTGCGTATCCTGCGCGTGATCGACAGTCAGGAGGAATATATCACCCGCTTCTCCGCGGTGGCCATCGCTAATACCGAGCGCCGTGAGAAGTCGCATGATGAGCATTATCAGATGGTGCAGCTGCTGAAGGACCGCGATCTTGATGGGCTGGAGCAGCTGATGCTGCATCACCTGGAGGAGAGCAAGGCCACCTGTCTGGCGGCCCTGCGCGCCAATAAGAAGGCGTAAATTTTGCTTTGATCCGGGCTTTGCCTGTTTTTGTGCTTTATGCAAAGTCCTGATGGATCACCGTGCCGCGGCCTGATCACACGCGGCATGAAAAATTGTGATCAAAAACATTTTTAAAGAATACCGGGAGGCCTGAAATGGAGACCAAATGGGATCTTTCCGTCCTGTACAAGAGTCTGGACGATGAAAATATCGAAAAAGATATCGCTTTGGTACAGCAGAAGCTGGATGAGACCGAAAGCTGCATCGCGAGCGAGATGGGCGACAAAGAAAAGCTGGAAAAGCTGGTCACCCTGATGGAGGAGACGGTCGAGATCGGCGAACGCCTGGGCCTGTATGCCGGGCTGACGCTGGCGACCGATGCCACCAACGAAAAGGCCCTGCAGCTGAATGACACCCTGCAGATGAATGAGGTGCGCCAGAACGTGGTGGGCTCTGCCGTGCAGCGCTATGTGGGCACGGTGGAAGGGCTGGAGGATGTCATTGCTTCCTCCGAGTGCCTGCAGCAGGTGGGCTACGCCCTGCGCGTGATGGCCCGTGACGCGAAGCATATCCCCGACGCGGCCATTCATGAGTGGCTGCTGAAGATGAGCCTGAACGGCGCCACGGCCTTCTCCGGTCTGCGCGATAAGCTGGATGCCACCCTGCTGGTGGATTATGACGGCAAGCAGATCCCGCTGTCCGCCGCGCGCGCGATGGCCTATGATCCCTCCGCCGCGGTGCGCAAGGCGGCCTATGAAGCCGAGCTGGCCTCCTACAAGAAGGTGGAGATCCCCATGGCGGCCTGTCTGAATGCCATCAAGGGCGAAGCCATCACCATGAGCGAGGCGGAGCATTATGATTCTGTGCTGGATAAGACCCTGCAGGAATCCCACATGGATGCCGCTACGTTGAACGCCATGCTGGATGCCATCCGTGAATCCCTGCCGTCCTTCCGCAAATATCTGCGCCGCAAGGGCGAAATGCTGGGCTATAAGAACGGCATTCCGTTCCATGATCTGTTCGCGCCCCTGCCCATTCCCGGCTATGAGCCCAAGCAGTACACCATTGAGGAGTGCCGCGAGAAGCTGGTGAGCGTGCTCAGCCAGTTCAGCCCCGCGATGGGTGATTTTATCAACGAAGCCTTTGAAAACCGCTGGATCGATGTGTATCCTGCCGAGGGCAAGAGCGGTGGCGCGTTCTGCGCCGGTCTGCACAAGCTGGATCAGTCCCGCGTGATGACCAACTTTGCCGGTTCCTATTCCGATGTGAGCACCATCGCGCACGAATTGGGCCATGGCTGGCACAACCGCAATCTGGCCGGTTTGCCGTACATGATGATCGATACCCCCATGCAACTGGCGGAAACGGCCTCCATCTTCAATGAGACCCTGCTGGCCCGTGCCGCCATGGCGCAGGCGGAGGAGAAGGAACGTCTGGCGCTGCTGGAGGCCAACCTGATGGAGACCAACCAGTGCATCGTGGATATCTACTCCCGTTATCTGTTTGAAACAGCGGTCATCGAGGGCAAGAAGAGCCACAACGCCTCTCCGGAAGAACTGTGCCGCATGATGCTGGAGGCCCAGGAGCAGAGCTACGGCGACGGTCTGGATCCCGAACTGCGTCATCCCTATATGTGGGCCTGCAAGAGCCATTATTACTCCGCCGGCCTCAATTTCTATAACTTCCCTTATGCCTTCGGTCAGCTTTTCGGCACAGGTGTCTATGCCTGCTACGCGGAAGAAGGCGCTTCCTTCGTGCCCAAGTATAATCAGTTGCTGCGCTCCTGCGGTTCCATGGATATCGCGGATGTGGCCGCTTCTGTGGGCATCGATGTGCGCAGTGTGGATTTCTGGCGTTCCGCGCTCAAGGTGTATGAGGATGAGATCGAGGAATTCCTGCGCCTCACCGCGGAGCTGTGATCCGCTGAAGGCACCCTTTTCGGGCTGTACAAAACGTATAGCCCGTTTTGCGCATTATTAAACCATGAAAAACACGGGCTTTCTGATGCGCTGAAAACCGTTAAATAATAAAAAAGAGACTGAAAAACGATCCCGAGAGGGATCGATGGAGAAAAGAATGCGTCGATTTTTGAATGTCTTGATCCTTGTGCTGATGCTGTGCGCGCTCATTTTTACCGGCGCGATGGCCACCGAGGAGGAAGATGATATCTTCCTGCATGATATTACGCCCAAGCCCACCGAGGTGCCCGCTCCCGGCACGACCCCCGCGCCGACCGCGACGCCGGAACCCACCCGCGCGCCGGATTATCTGGCGGATGGCAGTCAGTATTTCATCGTGACCGCTGTGGGCGATGTGACACTGGGCAAGAGCCTGGGACGGGATCGCTTTGATCTTTTCGGAAAAGAACTGAAGCTGCATGACGATGATCCCTCCTTCGTGTTTTCCAACGTGAAGCAGATCTTTGAGAACGATCAGCTGACCATTGCCAATTTTGAATGCGTGCTGCAGCCGGAAAGCGATGCCCGTGTGCCCTCCAACAAGCGTGAGAATTCCTACCTGTTCCTGGGTGAGCCGCGCTATGTATCCGCGCTGACGGAAAACAGCGTGGAGGCTGTGGCGCTGGAAAACAACCATATCATGGATTTCGGCGAGCAGGGACGGGACAGCACGATCGCCATTCTGAAGGATGCCGGTGTGGTGTACAGCAATCATACCACCATGGGCACCTATGAGGTGAACGGTATCCGGGTGGCCATGTTCTCGCATCAGACCCTGAATCAGCCATTCACCAGTGAAGAACTGGCAGTGATCGTGAAAAACGAGATCGCGGCCGTGCGGGATCAGTATGACCTGATCATCGTGTCCTATCATTGGGGCAATGAGAAGGATTACTGCCCGGTGACCAAGCAGGTGAATCTGGCGCGCGCCACCATTGACGCGGGCGCGGATCTGGTGCTGGGGCATCACAGCCACCGCATCAACCCCATTGAAGTGTATAACGGAAAATACATCGTGTATTCGCTGGGCAATGCTTCCTTTGCCGGTCATAACAAGCCCGCAGATATGTCCACCTTCATTTTTCAGGCGCGTTACCGGATGAAGGACGGCGAGGTGATGTCCTCCCAGTTCCGCATCATTCCCGGACGCATCTCCTCCCGCAAGGATTACAACAACTTCATCCTGACCCCGTACGATGATAAGCTGAGCGTCGAAAACGTGATCTCCGTGCTGAAATCGAACGGAAAGAACCTGAAGTACGCGGCGGATGTGTACAAGCTGGAGTGGGAATAATACGGCAGGCGCCTGCCGGTTGGGAGAAAGAAACAGGCATGCATTTTAAAGCAACTGTGATGGAAGAAGCCGCGATCGAGCGCGCCCTGCGCCGCATCGCGCATGAGATCCTGGAGCATTTCGGCGGAACGGAGTTCTGCCTGATCGGAATCCGCCGCCGCGGTGTGCCGCTGGCGGAAAAGATCGCGGAGAATATCCGCGCCATCGAGGGTGTACAGGTGCCGGTGGGCGAGATGGATATCACGCTGTACCGGGATGATGTGAATAAGAGCGAGGATCTGCCGCGCGTGCGCGAGACCCGTCTGGGCTTTGATGTGACGGGCAAAAACATCATTCTGGTGGATGATGTACTGTTTACCGGGCGCACGGTACGCGCCGCGATCGACGCCCTGTTCGATCTGGGCCGCCCGAAAAAGATCCAGCTGGCCATTCTGGTGGACCGCGGACATCGGGAACTGCCCATCCGTGCCGATTATGTGGGCAAGAACATTCCCACCTCGCATACCGAGACCATCCATGTGCAGCTGCCCGTGATCGACGGGCGCAGCGGCGTGGAGATCTGGGATGAGGACAACGAATAACTGATCTGATATTACGAAGGAACGATATGCAAGCCAAGATCATGCTGCTGCCCGCGGACAGCGCGGGGGAAAAACTGTGCTCCTATGCCGAGCAACTGCTGACCGAGATCGCCGTGGCCTTTTCGCACCGGATCGTGATCGTGCGCGAAAAGATCGGCGCGCGTTCGGTGCAGGCTTACGGCGCGGCCCTGACAGAGGAAACGGTGGAACAGTGCCGTGCCTGTACCGGGGTGATCTGCGGAAACGCGAACGCGGAGGGGCTGGATGAGTTGTGCGCGTGTCTGGAGATGCCGCTGCGGGTGCGCAGCGTGTATCTGCCGGCGGCGGCCGGGGTGATCCAACCGCCCTTTTATGTGGCGCGTGTGCTGGGGCAGAGCGCGGCTCTGCTGAACAAGGCGGTAAAGCAGGCCATGAAGCTGGCGCGCGAGAAGGAAATGCCGCTGACATGGGTGAGCCCCGTGGGCAGGAGCGCCAATGACTTTGTGAGCGCGGTGAATGTGGTGAAGGAGAGCTTTCCGGATGTGCGCGCCGTGCGTCTGGACGCGCCTTCCGCCATGTCGCTGATCGTTGAACAGCCGCAGAATGCCGGCGTGGTGCTGGTGCCGGCCTATGTGGGCAGCATCTTTGCCGCCGCGGGGGCTTCCCTGTGCCCGATGCCCGGCTTTTTGCGGGAATTCGCGCCGGGAAAAATGAACGGCGTACACGCGCCGGTGCAGCCGAATGTGATGCCGAACGCGGACGAAGCGTCGCCCATCGGCATGGCGTATGCCGTGGCGGATCTGCTGCGGGATACGCTGCATCTGGAAACGGAGGCAGACTGCCTGGAATGCGCGATCGAGAATGCCCTGACCAGCGGCTTTGTGACAAGGGATATGCAGCGCCCCGGCACGAATGTGAACGGGGAAGGCATGACCGGCGTGATCCTGCGGCAGATCGAGCTGGCAGGATCCATCCTGCACTGAGCGGAGAGCCGCGCGGCCTTAACAGGAAATGAGAACGGGCCGGCTTTGAAAATGAGCCGGCCGGGAGGTTTTTAGTATATGGAGTATTGTTTTCCGGATTATCAGAACTGCGGACTGAATGTGGTCTCCGCTGTGCTGAATTATTTTGGGATCGCGGACGCGCATCCGCAGCATCCGGCTGTGCAGGAACTGCTGAAAAAGAAGCATTATAAAAAGGTGGTGCTGATGCTGTTTGACGGCATGGGCACAGATATCCTTTCCAAAACGCTGCCGGAGGACGCCTTCCTGCGCACGCACATGCTGACGGAAATGAGCGCGGCTTATCCTTCCACGACCACCTGTGCCACCTCCTCCATTGAATGCTGCCAGACCCCGAGGGAGCATGGCTGGCTGGGATGGACCGAGTACTTCAAGGAAGTGGATAAGCTGGTCGATATTTTCATCAACCGCGACCAGAACGGCGAGCCTGCCGCGCCCTATGATGTGGCGGAGACCATCAATCCCCGTCACATGGTGTTTGACCGCTTTGACGCGGTGGGCGCGAAGGGGCATTGTATCTCCCGCTTCGGAACAGATGTTATCAACGATCTGTCTGAAATGCGGTCCACGCTGCTGCGCCTGTGCGCGGATGATGTGCCGCGCTACTGCTACTGTTACTGGGGCGATCCCGATCATACGATGCACGAAGAGGGCGTGTATGACGAGAGCGTGTTCCGCACAGTGAAAGAAGTGAATGACTATGTGGAAAGCCTGAGCCGGGAGCTGCCTGATGATGTGCTGCTGATGGTGACGGCGGATCATGGTTTGATCGACTCCAGATGGGTGTATGTGGCGGATCATCCGGAGCTGGAGAGCATGCTGCTGCGCATGCCCTCTCTGGAGCCCCGTGCCGCGGCCTTCTATGTGAAGCCGGAATGCATGGATGCCTTCCCGGCGGCCTTCAAGAAGGCGTTCGGCGAGGAGCATTTCCTGCTGATGACCAGCAAGGAATTTGTGGAAAAGGGCTATCTGGGAGACGGGAAGGATAATTTCAAACTGTGGGATTTTGTGGGCGACTATATGGCGCTGGCGATCGATCCCACCTGCATCGGCGCGAAGCGCGGCGATCATGAACTGAAGGGCGTCCATGCCGGACTGACCCGTCAGGAGATGAAAGTGCCGCTGATCGTGGCGAAAAAGTGAGATACACAACTAAAAAAGGGAACCGGGGATCGTACTCAGGTTTCCTTTTTTGATATAAGCGTTTGATCATCAAAAAATCAGTGAGGAAAAAGAATGAAAAACGATCGGCTTTTTACGGGAAACAGGGGAAAAGCAGGGCTGACCGGGATGCTTGTATGTGTGCTGCTTGTGATGTGCGCCTGTGTATTTACCGCGGTGGCGGAGGAGGAAAAACCGCGCGCGACCGCGGAGCCGCACGGCGAATTTGTGGAATCGAAGAACAGCTGGGCCGCCCTGCGCGGCCTGCCCCGGCTGGCGGACCGGATCCATGGGGAGGAAACAAAGATCCCCGTGGTGGCGGTGTACACGCAGGATCAGTATCCGGTGTATTCGCTGGAGGAGTACGTGCCCTGCCGGGTGTTCATGATGAACGGCGGCGAAGGCTATGACATGACGGACGCGGAGCAGGGCATGGCGGCCGGGATCCGCGTGAGGGGCAATTCCAGCGCGTATTACGGCGTGGTGGAGGATATGCAGGGACAGCAGCTGCCCTACCGTATCCGCTTTGATGAAAAGGCCAATATGTTTGGGCTGAATAACGGGCTGGAGCGCCGCAGCTGGGTGCTGCTGAAGGCGGAATGGAACCTGGTGGCCAATGATGTGGGCTATAAGCTGGGAAAGATCCTGTTGCATGAAGGCAATTTCTGCACGGACAGTATGCTGGTGCATATGTATCTGAACGGCAAGTTTGCCGGCATCTATCTGCTGTGCGAACAGAACCAGACCGGAAAGGGCCGTGTGGAGATCGATGAGCCGAAGAAGGACTACACGGGAACGGAGACCGGGTATCTGCTGGAGATCGACAACTATGAAGAAGAGCCTTGCTTCAACGTTTATTACAGCGACGCGCGGGTGGATGTGAAGGACGAAGAAGCAGAATACACCGGCGCGGAAATGAAGGATGTCAAGAATGAAAAGCGGGCATTCGTCAGCGCGGCCTACTCTGTGCACAGCGATATCACCGATCCCGCGCAGATGGATTTCATTGCCCAGTATGTGAACGATGTGTTCTATATCGTGTATTCCGCCTGTGAGAAGAAAGAATACTACACCTTTGACGAGGCGTGGAACGTGGTGCCGGCCGGCGCGGAGATCAAAAACGCGGAGCAGGCCGTTGCCGCCGTGATGGATGTGGATTCTGTTGTTGACATGTATATCTTGGAGGAACTTGTGTGCAACAACGATGTGGGCGAAGGCAGTTTTTATATGTGCGTGGACTTTTCTGAGAAAAGCACCTGTGAAAAACTGCGCTTCACCTGTCCGTGGGATTACGGCTGGGGCTACGAGGGCAAGCCGGACAAGGGGTATTTTGCCGGAAGATTCTGCGATAAGAGCTTTGTGAGCAAATACGGCGACCGAACCAACCCGTGGTTCATCGTGCTGTGCAAGCAGGACTGGTTCCGCGCACGTGTGACAGCACGGTTTGAGGAATGCCGGAACGATATGAACAAGATGCTGGACGCGGAGAAAAAGATGCTGGAGGGATACCGCAGGGATCTTTCCGTGGAGAATGACTGGACGGTCAACTCCGCGCTCAGTCTGGTGGACTGGGTGAAGAACCGCATCAAGTGGTTTGACAAGGTGTATTGACCGGGACAAAAGTTACAGCAGATCACTTCAGATCACAAAAGGTTCATAAAAGGCGCGTTCAGGTCACAAAAAGCGCGTTCAGGTCACAGACTGTTCATTGCAGGTCAATGAAAAAGTGAATATAATCACAATATAAAAAGTGTGCCGAAGCGGCACACTTTCTGCGTTATGGGAACGCGAAAATGGGAAACCGGCTGCCGAAACAGAAAACGGAAGGCAGCCGGAAAAAGGAGATCCTGAGGACAGCGCGGATCAGGGCGCGGTGATGAGGCGGGAGCAATCAAAGGTGATGCCCTCCGCGCTCGCGGTGAAGGAATCGCCCCGCGGCTGAAGGGTGATGGAAGTGACGGTGCCCTCTTCAAAGGAGATGCCGTCATCCGTGTACAGCTCGGTTGTGACCGGCGTGCCGGGGGTGAGCCAACCAAGCAGGGTGAAGGCGTTGAAGCAGAGCTCCTCGGTGGATTCAGCCGGAGCGGCCAGCGGAAGCACCTGCCCCTTGCGGACGAAGAGGGGGAATTCCCGCAGGGAGAGGGGAATGTAATGATGTCCGGCGGTGAGGGGCTGCAGATCGTAATCCGCCGCGGAGCGGAAGCGGATGAGCAGCATATCTTCAGGCAGATAGACCACGCGGCCCTCGGTATTGGGGGTGTAGATGGGCGCGATCATGCAGCCGTGACCCAGCATAAGCTGATCCTCGACGCCGCGGGCGATGGGATCGGAAGGATGATCGAACACGAGAGGACGGAAGAGCATCTCATCCCGGCAGGCGGCGAGCATGAATTCGCTGTACAGCCACGGGATGAGGGCGTAACGGACGAGGAGGGTATCCCGCATCTGCGGCCACAGATCCGGGAAGCGGTAGATCTCCTGATCCCGGGTGCCGAGCGCGGAATGATTGCGCATGAGCGGCGTGAATACGCCCAGTTGCAGCCAGCGGGCGAGCAGCTCCGGCGAGGTATTGCAGCCAAAGCCGCCCAGATCGGCGCCGTTGTAGAGGAAGCCGCACATATTGAGCGCGGGAAGCTGCTTGAGATTGAGCAGGATGTGGCTCCACCACGAGCAGTTATCGCCCTGCCAGATACCGCCGTTGCGGTGCGCGCCGACGAAGGAGGAACGGGAGAACAGCAGGAAGCGGCGGGAGGGATCGAACGCGCGCATGCCTTCCGCGGCGGCACGGGTCATCATGGCGCCGTAGAGGTTGTGGACGCGGTCATGACGGACGGGAGCGCCGTCAACATCATGCCAAAAGCGCTTGAAGTCCTCGGGATTGTTGGCAATGCCGAGCCATGTGTCCTTGAGGCGGAAGGTCTCCCAGATGCCGAGATCCTGCCCCTTCATGGTGTCGGTGATATCAAAGGCGTTTTGCAGGGAGACATCGGAATAGAAGAGGGCCGGTTCATTCATGTCATTCCAGAAGCCTTCGGCCCCCTGCGCCATCAAATGGTGATACTGCCGGCCAAACCACGCGCGGACCTCAGGGCGCATAAAATCCGGGAACAGGCTGCGGCCCGGCCAGACAGCGCCCACGAACGGCGTGCCGTCTTCATTTTTGCAGAAATAACCCTTTTCAAGGCCCTCCGCGCAGACGGAATAATCTTTATCAAACTTGATGGCGGCATCGATGATGGGAATGAAACGGGCGTGCTGCTCCTTCAGCCTACGGCTGAGGGCGGACATATCGGGGAATTTTTCGGGATCGACGGTGAAATCACGGAAATCATCCATGTAGTCGATATCCATGGAGAGACCGTCCAGCGGAATGTGACGGGCGCGGTGCTCTTCAAGAACAGAGAGGATATCCTGCTCTGTCTTGTAGCCCCAGCGGCTCTGGATGTAGCCGAAGGCCCAGCGCGGCGGCATGTAGGAGCGGCCGGTGAGCTGACGGAAATCGCGGCAGAGATCGATCACGGACGCGCCCTCAAGCTCATAAACGGAGAGATCGCCGTTTTCACTGGTGATGACGGCCTCCCGGGTGTCTGTCCAGCCGAGATCGAAGGTGACACGGCCCGGATCATCGAAAAAGACGCCGAAGCAGCCGGAATCCGCGAAGAAAACAAGGAAATTGTGCGCGCCGTAAAGGCCGGGCTTGTCCTCCGTGTGGGAGGGGTCATCACTGGCCCACGCGGCGCAGAGACTGCCGCGCTTGTTGATGCCCTTCACGCTTTCGCCGAGGCCGAAGATCATTTCCTCCGGCGCGAGCGGATGACGGAAGATGACGGCGGCGCCCTCACGGGTGACGGTGAAGCGCGTGGGGGCGGAAGCAGAGGGGGAAAGACGCTGCACGACCGCGTCGGTATCGATGGGCGTGCCAAAATCATAACGGGTGATCATGGTTGACCTCCGAAAGTAAGCATTGATAAAAGCATTGTAACACAAGACAGGCAAACGGGGAACGGGGGAATGAAATTTATCGGGGTCTGGGATGAAAATGTGAAACAGCACGGCGAAAAGCAGGCGGCAGCGCGTGAAAAAAGCGGCAGCGCAAACAAAAACGCCTCCCTGTGTCGCGGGGAAGCGTGTGAGGATGGGAACGGGATCAGCCGCGGCGGCGGGCTTGCAGCCGCGCGGCCAGGGCGAGAACACGGGGGCGGTTGTAGCGCTGGAGGATGATGAAGGGAACCTCCTGAACCGCGGAAAACACCGAGGTGATGAGAAAGACCGGCAGGTGTCCGAACCGGATGGAAGCGAGCACCGGCAGGAAGCAAAGGGGCAGGATGGTCTCGTGGACGAGCTCTGCCTGACACATGGCCCCGGCGATCTGCTGCCAGGAGCGGAGGCGGGGATCAAAGTCGGAAGGCGTGTAGGAGGGCAGGAAACGCTTCCAGCGCCGGACACGGAGAAGATCGTACAGACGGGTCTCGGCTGCCGGGACACGGAACCAACGATGATCCGGGGGAACGTGATTGTGCAGAGCACGGTCATAAAGCAGCCCCACGATGAGGCGCATGAGAAAATGATAGGCGATGGTACTGAATGTGATGGCGAGCGTGAGGAACACATCCAGACGCAGCGTGAGAAAAAGGACCGTAAAGGCAACGGCGCAGACGCACAGAAGCAGCGTGATCCTGCGGATGAAGGAAGACAATGGATACCTCCGGGAACAGCGGGAAGGGGCGGATCAATCCGCGAGGTCCTCGTATTTTTCGAGAATGACACCGGACTCGCTGAAGATCTAAAGCGTGAAGGTGTCCGGATAACCCTGTTCGTACACCACGCGGCGGATGCCGGCGTTGACGATCATCTTGGCGCAGATGGAGCAGGGCTGATGGGTGCAATACAATGTGGCACCGTCGATGCTGATGCCCAGCCTGGCGGCCTGCAGAATGGCGTTCTGCTCCGCGTGGGCGGCATAGCAAACCTCGGCGCGGGTGCCGCTCTCGATGCCCATCTTGCGGCGCAGGCATTCGCCGCGCTCCTTGCAGGTCTTCATGCCGGCGGGCGCGCCGTTGTAGCCGGTGGTCATGATGCGCTTGTCCTTGACGATGACGCAGCCGATCTCACGGCCGGGAGCGAAGCAGCTGGACCATGTGGCGACCACACGGCTCATTTCCATAAAGCGTTTATCCCATTTATTCATGGTTCAGGCCTCCTGATAATGCTGAAGGAAGTATTCCAGCAGACGGACGGACTGATCCGCCGCGTGCTGGGCATTGATGAAATAAGCGGTGCCGCTGTCCACCACTGTATCGGAAATGGTGCGGTAGGCGGCATAGGGGATCTGATTTTCGTAGCAGACCTGCGCGATGGCGCCGCCCTCCATATCACAGGCGGCGGCGTTGAAGGCCTTGCCCAGCGCGCGCTTGCGATCCGCCCCGCAGATGAACTGATCGCCCGTGGCGATGGCAGCGGTGAGGGTGTGCATGGAAAGGGCTTCGGCAGCCTGCTGCAGCCGCGCGGTGAGGGCGGCATCGCAGGGGACTTCGATGATATTGGGGCCGCTGATGAGACCGACCGGATCCCCGATGGGGCTGGTATCGATATCATGCTGCACCTCGCCGGAGGCGATGACGCAATCCGCGATCTTCAGGGTGTCATCCAGCGCGCCGGCGACACCGATGTTGAGCACGGCGGTGACGGGGTATTTGATGAGCATGATCTGCGCGCAGACCGCGGCATGCACCTTGCCGATGCCGCAGCGGGCGACCACGCAGGGCACGCCCTCCAGCAGACCTTTGGTGAAGCGGCTGTAGCCGCAGGTGAATTCTTCTGTATCCGTCATGCGGGCAAAGAGCTTTTCGGTCTCCTTGTCCATGGCGCCGATAATGCCAAGCATATGCTGAACCTCTGTTTCTGTGAGATATAGAGAAAACGATGGGGAGAAGATAAGAGAAAGAATCAGTGACCGATGCGGCGGTAGTAGGCCAGCAGGTTCTGCCCCGCGATGCCTTCAATGACAGCATCGCTGAGACCGGCATCCTTCAGGGCGGTGAGCAGCTTGGGGACATCACCCGGATGATCCAGACCGGCGGGCTTGACCTCGATGCCGTCAAAATCGCTGCCGAAGCCGACCATGCCTTCGCCGCCAAGCTCGATCATGTGGAGGATGTGCTGAACGACATCCTGCAGCGAGGCCTTGCCGGTGGAGGAGAGGAAGGCGGGATAGAAATTGACACCTACATAGCCGCCCACGCTGAAGAGGCTCTTCAACTGATCATCGGTCAGATTGCGGGGGCAGGGGCAGATGGCATCGCAGCAGCTGTGGCTGGCGAGGGGGATGAGCCCCATCTCCAGCAATTCATAGAAGCCGCGGCGGCTGAGGTGGCTGGTATCAAGGGCGATGCCGTTGGCGGCCATGGCGCGGACGGCCTCCTTGCCGAAGGGCTTGAGCCCGGCGGACTGATCCTTGCAGGCCGGGACACCGATGCAATTTTCATAATTCCAGGTGAGGGCGGCCATGCGCACGCCCATTTTGAGCCATTTTTCCATGACATCGTAGCGGCCGTCCATGAGATCGCAGCCCTCCACGGTGAGCATGAAGGCGCTTTGGCCTTCCACGGCCTCAAGGGGCGTTGTGACCTGCGGCAGCTGCCACTGATCCTTCAATACGGGGATGGCGGCCTCCATACGATCGAACGCGGCGGCAATATCGGCCATTTTGCTGCTGCCGCCGACAAACATGGCCATGGCCTGCACGGAAATGCCGCCCTCACGCAGACGCGCGGCGGAAACATCGCGCGGCGCGCGATCGGGACGGCGGCCGAGAGAAAAGAGGGTATCACAATGGGTGTCGCAGATGATCATGATGATTCATTCCTTTGCGGGACGCGGAAGCCGCGTGTAATACTTCAAGGATATTATAACGGGTGAAGGGGAGATTGTAAATAAAAAGGATGAGGAGGGGAGAAAGCATGAGGATGGGTGGATTCAATGATCCGCGTTGGCGTTTTTCTGTATTGAAAAGAATTTAAAAAAGCGATAAAATAGGACAGAAGCAATGGTCAAGGCCTGTGAGATTCGGATAAGAAGGTCTTGAGAGATGTAAATAAACGGTTGTTCGCCGGGGAGGATCATTATTATGAAGAGAGTTATTGCTGCGCTTTTACTGATTGTGCTTGCTATAGCACTGACAGGCTGCGGAGGCAGCAGCGCGTGGGTGTGCGGTAAGTGTCATAAGCCGATCGAGAAGGGTGAGTTCTGCCCGGATTGCGGCGGCAACAAAGCAGACCGCGCCACCTGCGCCATGTGCAAATACCAGCCGGAGAATGAGTGGCCGGGTTACTGCCCAAAGTGCGGTAAAGTGTTTATGAACTATACCGATACCGACAATGCTTACAAACAGGCGATGGCGCTGATGGAACAGGAACAGTATGAAAGCGCGATCAGCATTCTGAAGGAACTGAACGGATACAGTGACAGCGACGCGAAGATCGCGGCGTGTAAGAATGCGATCAAGGATGGCGAATATGCCGAAGCGAAAAGCCTGATGGATGCTGAAAAGTATGAAGAGGCTATCAATGCCTTCAAGGCGTTGAATGGTTATAGTGACAGCGCGGCACAGATCACGGTGTGTGAGACGGTGCTCAAGGATCGTGAATACGCGGCAGCGCAACGCCTGATGGATGCTGAGATGTATGAGGAGGCTATCAAGGCTTTCGAAGCACTGAGCGGTTACAGTGACAGCGCGGAACAGATCGTAGCCTGTGAAAATGCAATCCCTGAAAGAGATTACACGGCAGCAAAGAATTTGATGGGAGCCGGAAAGTATGAGGAAGCCTATGCGGCCTTTTTACAGCTTAAGGGTTATAAAGATGTTGACGATTTGTTGACGGGTGATGAAAATCTTCTTGCTGCTGCCGCTATTGTCGCGAGGAAGCCTTATACCGAAGAGGAAAACATCGTGACCTATGGTCATTATGAGCAGGATAACAACACAAGTAACGGCAAAGAAGCGATAGAATGGATTGTGATCCAATATGACGCGGCGAGTGGAAAGAGCCTGTTGCTGAGTCGATATGGATTGGACGCGCGCAGATTTGATGAGAGTACCTATCAAGGGTGGGATAAGAGCGAGATCCGCGAATGGCTAAACAGCGCCTTTTTGAACGCAGCATTTACACCGGAGGAACAGAAGGGGATCGTAACCACAACTGTAGAAACAGGCGATAATGCGGAATGGGTGGCATTTGCAAAAGCGAATGGTTATAGTTATGATACTGTAAGCGGCGGAGCGGATACACAGGATAAAGTATTCCTGCTCAGCCTTGAGGAAACTATGATATATGGTGGACGTAGCGTTATCGATGACCCTTATGGCGATACTAATGACAAACTGAAAGCAGCACCTACCCAATACGCCTTAGCACAAGGGGTGTTTGATTTCAGTACAGGGTATTATTGGTGGTGGCTGCGTTCACCCGGCACCGATAGTAACATTGTTTCTACTATCGACCCCTTTGGCAGACATAGCAAATATGGTCTTGTAAACGCCACCGACGTTGCAGTGCGTCCTGCATTGTGGCTTGATTTGGAATCTGCAGATATCTATTGATTACAATGCGAAGCAAACGGCTACCTGCTGTTTCTATAGTGATGATTGATGCCACATATGGTTTATAGTAATGTAAGAAGATGCAGGGGCAATCGCTTTTGACGATGGGCGCTTGACTGAGGAGAGAAAACATATGAAGAAAGTGATCGCGATACTTTTGCTGGTGGTGCTTGCAGCAGCGATGACCGGCTGCGGAGGCAGCGTGGCATAGATCACAACCGGTACGGAAGAAATCTCTGAAAGAGATTACACGGCGGCAAAGAGCCTGATGGATGTCGCGAAGTATAGCGAGGCTTATACCGCCTTCCAAAAGCTGAAGGGTTACAAGGATGTTGATCAGCTGTTGATAAGCGATGAGAACCTTCTTGCTGTTGCTGCTGCGAGAGAGCCCTATACCAAGGTGGGCGGTATCGTGACCTATGGTCATTATGAACAGGATAATGACACGAGCACCGGGAAGGAAGTCATTGAATGGATCGTACTCGAATATGATGAAGCAAGCGGAAAAAGCCTGCTGCTGAGCCGGTATGGACTGGACGCGCACGCGTATCAGTCAGGCGACATTGAAACCACTTAGTACCCCACCTGGGAAAAGAGCGAGATTCGTGAATGGCTGAACAGCAACTTTCTGAACGCGGCGTTTACAACGAAGGAGCAGAAGGCGATTACGACCACGACCGTCAAGACCGACAATAATGATGAATGGGTGATATACGCGAAAGAAACGGGTTATTGGTACGATCATGTCAACGGCGGAGCAGATACCCAGGATAAATTGTTTCTGCTGAGTCTTGAGGAAGTCATGGCATATGGCGGATACAGTATGTTTGCTGATTACTACGACGATAGCACGGATAAAACGATGGCTGTACCGACTCAATATGCTGTGGCTCAAGGTGCTGATCAAAGCGACTACTTTAAACTGGATGATATAGGGTGCTGCCAGTGGTGGCTGCGTTCGCCCGGCATCTACACTGACAGCGCTTCCATTGTAGACAGCGACGGTATCCTCTACCTCTGTGGTGTGACCTACACAGGTACTGCGGTACGACCGGCATTCTGGCTTGATCTGGAATTTGCGGATATCTATTGACTACACCGGAGTGAAACGAACGGGATTTTTTGCTCTGAAAGAGCGAAGCGACCGATCGTCCTCCGCCTCCGCAGAGGCGGCCTTTGCAGCGGACAGGACAGCGCGTGTTAATGCGGCTTGATGATCTGACACGGATGAACTTCATATGACACGAGCAACTTTGGAACGGATGAAGGCCTGTTCCGAGATGGCGGGGAAAAACCCCGCCATTTTTCGTGGAGAGGACGGGGGTGCCGGTGGGGGTGATCCGAAGCCGGTGGAGGAATCCGGGGAAGGCGGAGGATGGCTTGAAAAGCGGGTGGAAAAACGATACAATAAGGCAAAGAACAGACCGCGCGAGGGGGATGCAGGATGCGAAACGAGAGAAGGATGAAGAAACGCCGGATGACGGTGACACGGGATCACGCATCGGCGCGGATGATGAAAAGGATGATATTGGCGCTGCTGACGGCGGTACTGTGCGTGAGCGGCGCGGGGCGCGCCGGGGCTGAGGTGGAAAAAAGCGAGATACTGGACTGCGCCTTCAGCATGCTGGAGGAAGGGAATATCTTTCTGGAGCGGTACAGGGCGATTACCGGCAGCGAGGTGAAGGTGTGGTTTGAAAACGGGCTGCCGTACTTCTTTGGCGGAACGAGCGAAGGGCTGCTGTTTTCAACGTATCCGCAGATGCGGAAGCACGTGGCGGAGGCGAGTTCTTCCATCTGGTATAAGAAGGATCACCTGTATGTGTACGGGTTTGACTGCGTGGGATATGTGCGGTGGGTGAACAGCAAGGCGGGGCGGAGCAGTACGCCGCCGCTGAGCGAGATGATCACGCACTGGCAAGAGAATGAGGCGCGCTATGTGTTCACCACGAACAGCCATGTGAATAAGCCCATGCCCGAATGGGAGAAGCTGAAGGATACACTATAGATCGGCGACCTGTTCGCGATCAAGCACGGGGGATTCCATGTGATGATGTACATTGGGACACCGCGGGATTATGGATTTGACACGGAAAGCGAGCTGGGGCAGTATCTGGACCTGCCGCTGGTGATCCACTGCGGACCGACCCCGGCGTACCCGGACCGGTACGAAAAACTGTTTGAGCAGGAGAAGGAGTACTTTGGCAATTGTGAGCTGCCGGACGGCGGCGTGCAGATATCGCTGCTGGGCGTGCCGAAGGGGGAGATCCCGTATCACAGGGATTTTATGAAGCAGAGCGCGGAATACCTGACGGTGGAAGGACAAATGGTGACGGTGGTGGACACCTGGAACGCGACGAGCAGCTGCTGGTATAGGACGGACCCCTGACGGCTTGAAGACAGGGAGCCGGGATGATATAATGAAGAAGGCCGCGGGGCGGCTGAAAAACCGAAGGGGGATACACGATGCGGCAGAAGAGAACGCGCTGTTTATAGATGGGGCTGATGATGCTGATGCTGGCCGTGCTGTGCCTGTGCGGCAGCGCCATGGCGGAATGCGAATACGGGCATACGCCGGTGACGGTGACCGTGACGCCGGCGACCTGTGAGCATGACGGACTGACAAGGACCACCTGCGCGGTGTGCGGAACGCACCTGTATGACACGACGGTGTATAAGGTGGCGCACAACTGGAGCGCGTGGAGCCGCGTGACGGAGCCGACCTGCGAGAAGGAAGGCCGGGATGAACGGCACTGCACGATGTGCGGCAGGACCGAGGAACGCGCGGTGGCAAAGGTGAGCCATACGAAGGCGGATCAGGTGATCACCCCGCCGGACTGCGTGAATAAAGGACTGAAGAACATTGTGTGCAGCGTGTGCGGCACGATGATCCAGAGCAATGTGAGCATGCCCGCGAAGGGGCACAGCTGGAGCGGCTGGACGGTGACAAAGTCCGCGACCTGTACGGAAAACGGAGAAAAGCAGCGCGGATGCGAAAGCTGCGGAAAGACCGAGACCGCGCAGGTGAAGGCGACCGGGCACAGCATGGGCGCGTGGGTGACCAAAACGCCGGCCGGGTGCGTGACCAAGGGCGAGCAGGAACAGACCTGCGCGAACTGCGGCTACAGCAAGACCAGAGAACTGAAGGCGCTGGGACACCAATGGGGAAAATGGACCGCGGTAATAAAGGAGACCTGCACGACCGCCGGTGAATACAAGCGCGTGTGCGCGCGGTGCGCCGGTGAGGAAAGCAAGACCGTGGCCGCCCTGAACCACAAGAACACGGTGTGGAAAACGGTGAAGGCCGCGACCACGATGAGCGGCGGCATGGAGGAGCAGTACTGCAGGGATTGCGGGATCTACCTGAAGAGCCGCGCGACATCGCCCGCGCTGATGAAGAACAACACGATGTGCGCGCTGGGCATCTGCCTGCGCGACGCCGGGGTGGAGGGCGACCTGTGGTATATGTTTACGCCCTTTGACGCGAGCAAGGACGGGGTGTATACCTATCCGCTGGTGGCAAGCAACCTGTTTACCGTGGGCACGGTGACACTGAATATCCGGGACGGGAAGGCCGCGGTGAACTATCATGTGGACGATCCCGAACTGAAGATGGTGACGGAGTTCTTCACCATTCTGCCCTCGATCGACGCCATCCGCGTGTATGAGCCGGAAGAGCTGAAGGCGGCTTACGGGATGAACGCGGGGCAATGGATCGACCTGAAGGCGTTCTTCGGCGAGGACGAAGCGCTGGTGCTGTATATGAACTGCCGGGTGACCTATACCTACAACGCGAAGTATATGACCACGCTGCGGTATGAAAGCGAGAGCATCCAGAGGCGCGTGGATGAAATGAAGGCGCTGATGGATTAAAAGACAGACCCTAAAAACCATATGATGGAAATATGAAAAGGTGTGCAGGGGAGCGATCCCGGGCACACTTTTTTGATGGAGCGAGAAAAGCAGCAAAAATGGTGCCGGATACAGCGGAAAAGCAGGAAATGACCATGTTTACAGTCGCAATTTACAGACACTTACATTGACGGGAAAGAAGGGCTTGTGATAAAATACATGCGTGGGTTTATGCCCTCTTATTTGTGTTGCAATGAACAAGTGAGGAATTACGATGTACGCGAAAGTGATCAAACGTTTGCTGGATATACTGCTGTCTCTCTCGGCGATCCTGATCCTGTCCCCGGTGCTGCTGATCCTGACCATTCTGGGCGCGGTGAAGATGAAGGGGAACCCTTTCTTTACACAGGAAAGGCCGGGTAAGGGAGAAAAGATCTTCAAGCTGATCAAATTCCGCAGCATGACCTGTGAAAAGGACAAGGACGGCAAGCTGCTGAGCGATGACAGGCGCCTGACCCGTTACGGACGGCTGCTGCGCAGCACCAGTCTGGACGAGCTGCCGGAACTGTTCAACATCCTGACCGGCGATATGTCCATCATCGGGCCCCGACCACTGCTGGTGGAATATCTGCCCTACTATACGCAGGAGGAACGCCGCCGCCATGATGTGCGTCCCGGCTTGACCGGATGGGCGCAGGTGAACGGACGGAATAATATCGGCAGCTGGGAAGAACGCTTTAAATTCGACCTGGAGTATGTGGACAACCTGACCTTCAAAATGGATATGAAGGTGCTGCTGACCACGGTGAAAAAAGTGGTGAAGCGCTCCGATATACTGGTGGGAAGCCAGATCAAGGCCGGAAGGCTGGATGACGCGAGAAGGGGTCAGCATGCGGATCACACTGAGAACATTTGAAGAAAAGGATATCCCGGACAAGGTGCGGTGGATCAATGACCCGCTGAACAACCGGTATCTGCACTATGACCTGCCGCTGGAGGAAGAAAAGACCCGTGCCTGGTTTGAAAAAAACAAGGGACGGGAGGACCGCTGGGACGCGGTGATCGAGGCGGACGGGGAGCCGTGCGGGCTGATCGGGCTACTGGGGATCGACCGGAAGAACGGGAAGGCGGAATACTACATCGCGATGGGCGAGCAGGCCCGGAAGGGGCAGGGCGTGGCGACAAAGGCGACACGGCTGCTGCTGGAGCGCGCCTTCGGTGAGATGGAACTGAACCGTGTGTACCTGTTTACGGAAGCCGGAAACACGGCCGCGCAGAAGCTGTTTGAAAAAGCGGGATTCGCGCGCGAAGGGCTGCTGAAGGATGACCTGTATTCCAGAGGGCAGTATGTGGACCGCGTGGCTTACGGCATGACGAAGGAGCAGTTTGGCAGGGCGGCGCGCGTGCTGCCGGAAAGCCCGGTGCAGATGCTGGGCGAAATGAACGGGAACATGCTGTACATGAAGCGTGAGGACATGATCCCCTGTTCCTTCGGCGGGAACAAAGCGAGAAAGGCGATGCTTTTCTTTGAGGAGATCGACGCCGAGGACTATGATACCGTGGTGACCTACGGCAGCAGCAGTTCCAACCACTGCCGGGTGGTGGCCAATATGGCGGCCGCGCGCGGGATAGGCTGCACGATCATCAGCCCGGAGGAGGCTTCCGAGCCGACCTTCAACAGCAAGATGATGGCGATGTTCGGGGCGGTGATCGTGACGGTGCCGGTGAATGAAGTGCATGACACGATCGAGGCTGTGCTGGAGAAACTGCGAAAGGAAGGGAAAAAGCCCTTCTTCATCGCGGGCGGCGGTCACGGCGATACCGGGACACAGGCCTTCAAGGAATGCTATGAAGAGATCGTACGCTATGAACAGAAGGCGCATGTGCGTTTTGACCGGATCTTTCTGGCTTCCGGCACCGGAACGACACAGGCGGGGCTGATCTGCGGCAGTCTGCTGAAGAAGGATGACAGAAAGATCATCGGGATCAGCATCGCGAGGAAGAATCCGCGCGGAAGGGATGTGATCCTGGATTCCGTGAGATCCTACATGAACGCGAAGGGACATCCGCTGGAGGAAGAAGCGCTGCAGAAGGCGACGATCTTCGTGGACGCGTATACGGGAGACGGATACGCGAAGGGCGATGAGAGGATCACGGAGGTGATCGGACGCGTGCTTTGCAAATACGGGATCCCGCTGGACGAGACCTATACCGGAAAAGCCTTTGCGGGCATGGAAGAAACACTGAAAAAAGAGGGCGTACAGGGTGAGAACATCCTGTTTATCCATACAGGCGGAACACCGCTGTTTTTCGATCATCTGATGAAAGAAGGACAATAAAGAATGTCAACCAATATCCTGATCCTGAGCGCGGGAACACGTGACAAGATCATTCAGTATTTTAAGAAAGCGCTGAACGGCGCGGGGCGTGTGATCGCGACGGATATGAGTGATCTGGCCCCCGCGACCTATGAGGCGGACGCGTTCTATCAGGTGCCGCGGATCACGGACCCCGGATATCTGGAGAAGATCTACGAGATCTGCAGGAAGGAAGCGATCACCGGCGTGCTGTCGCTGATCGACCCCGAGCTTTCGCTGCTGGCCGCGCATGAAGCGGAATTTGCCGCGCTGGGCGTGACGGTGATCGGATCCGGATATGAGGAGTGCGAGCGCGCGCTGGACAAGTATGAAATGTATCAGTGGCTGAAGGCGCGCGGATATCACTGCGCGGCCTCCTACATGGAGATGGCGGATTTCCTGAAGGACGCGAAGGAAGGGAAAATCGGTTATCCTGTGTTTGTGAAGCCGGCGCACGGCAGCGCGAGTTTGCATATCTCAAAGGCAGATGACGCGGAGATCACGGATTTCCTGTATCGGCACGGGACGGATATGATGATCCAGGAATACCTGAAGGGGCAGGAGATCGGCGCGGATGTATACATTGATATGATCTCCGGCGAGGTGGTCTCGATCTTTACGAAGAAGAAGCTGCTGATGCGCGCCGGTGAAACGGACAAGGCGGTATCCTTCAGGGATGAGAAGCTGTTTGAGCTGATCGAGCGGTTTGTGAAGGAAAGCGGCTACCGCGGACAGATCGACATCGATATTTTTGATGTGGACGGCGAATACTATATCTCCGAAGTGAATCCGCGTTTCGGCGGCGGTTATCCGCACGCGTATGAATGCGGATGTGACCATATGAAGCTGATCGTGAACAACCTGCAGGGCAAGGCCAATGAAAAGCAGATCGGCCAATACCGCGAGGGCGTGTACATGATGAAATACAACGAGATCATGATCCGGTAAGACGGGGAAGAGGATAAGATGGGAAAGCATATATTGATCATCAGCAATGTATCGGCCGGTCTGGTGAGCTTCCGTCTGGAAGTGATCGAACGGATGATGCAGGAAAATAAGGTGACGATCCTGTGCGAGGATAACGGCAGGGCGGACCGGCTGCGCGAGCTGGGCTGCACCGTGATCAACACGCCGGTGGACCGCCACGGTACCAATCCTGTGAAGGAACTGGGGCTGATCCGGATGTACAAGCAGTACCTGAAGCAGCTGAAGCCGGATATCGTGTTTACCTATACGATCAAGCCGAATGTGTACGCCGGGATGGCGTGCGCGGCGATGGGCATTCCCTATGCCGCGAATGTGACCGGCCTCGGCACCGCGGTGGAGAACCCGGGACCGATGCAGATGATCACGCTGACGCTGTATAAGAGAGGCCTTCGCAAGGCGCAGCGCGTGTTTTTCCAGAATGATGAGAACCGGCAGTTCATGCTGTCGCACGGCGTGGTAAAGCAGAACGATAAGCTGATCCCCGGCTCCGGCGTGAACCTGAGCAAGTATCAGCCGCTGCCCTATCCTGAGGGCGAGACGGTGGATTTCTTCTTTATCTCCCGTGTGATGAAGCAGAAGGGCATCGATCAGTATCTGGACGCCGCGAAGGCGATCCGCGCGAAGTATCCGGAGACACGTTTCCATGTGTGCGGAAACTGCGAGCAGGACTATGAGCAGATCCTGAAGGAACTGAACGAGGACGGAACGATCATCTATCACGGACGTGTGGATGACATCAAGGGCATGCATGCGATCAACTGCTGCACGATCCATCCGACCTATTATCCCGAGGGCATGTCCAACGTGCTGCTGGAAAGCGCCGCGTGCGCGCGCCCGATGATCACAACAGATCGCGCCGGCTGCAGGGAAATTGTGGATAATGGCGAAAATGGATATGTGGTGCATCAGAAGGACAGCGCCGATCTGATCGAAAAGGTGGAAAAGTTTTTGAAGCTTTCCAGAGAAGAGCGCGCGCGGATGGGCCTGAACGGACGGAACAAGGTGGAAAAGCAGTTTGACCGCCGGATCATTGTAGAAGCCTACATGGATGAAGTGGAGAAGGCATAAATTATGAATTATAAAGCGATCTTCAAAACGCCGGCAGCGCGTGCCATGGTGCTGAATATGCTGCGCTTTGTGCCGGACAGCGCGATGCTGACGCTGCAGTATAAGATGAAGACAGGGCGGAAGCCGGACCTGAAGAACCCGACCCGTTTTACGGAGAAGCTGCAGTGGTATAAGATGCACTACCGCAACCCCATGATGCATGAGTGCGTGGACAAATATAAGGTGCGCGAGTATGTGAAGAGCAAGGGCTTGGAGCATACGCTGGTGAAGCTGATCGCGAAGTATGATTCGATGGATCAGGTGAAGTGGGATGAGCTGCCGGATTCCTTTGTGATCAAGACCACGAACGGCGGCGGCGGACTGAATGTGGTGGTGTGCCCGGATAAGAGCAGGCTGGATATTCCGGAGATCTCCGGCAAACTGGCCGCCAAAAAGAAGAAGAGCAATTACGGCGGACGGGAGTGGGCTTATTACGGATCCGAGCCCGGCATCATTTTTGAGGAGCTGCTGGTGGATCCGGATCATCCCGAAGCCGGTGTGAATGACTATAAGATCTTCTGCTATAACGGAAAACCCAAGTATATCATTGTGGATGTGGACCGCTACATCGGACACAAGCGCAATTTCTATGACGCGGAATGGAACAACCTGCATATCACGAGCGATTGCCCCGCGGCAGAGCGGGAGATCCCCCGTCCCGAGAACATGGAGGAAATGCTGAAGGTGGCGGCGAAGCTGAGCGAGGGCTTCCCGTATGTGCGCGTGGATCTGTATAACCTGCGTGGAAAGATCTACTTTGGCGAACTGACCTTCTATCCGTGGAGCGGATATGTGAAATATACGCCGGATGAAGCCGACCGGATGTTTGGCGAGGATTTTGAACTGGTCGAATACAAATAACAGGGGTTCATCATGAGAAAACTCTCTTTACGTCGTTCGCCGCTCCGGGTGCGGAACTGGGACTGGATCCTGGTCATCGGTCTGATGCTGGCGCCCATGACCGGTCTTCGTATCGCGAAGGTCGGCCCCGCGGAAGTGCTGTGTCTGATCTGGGGTATACGGAATTATAAGCTTTCTCATTTCCCGGTGCGGAATGAGCTTTTCAGGTTTATTGTCGTATATCTGCTGGCCATGGTGGCCGGAACCATCTGCGGACTGTATATCGCGCCGCAGGAACTGGTGTGGTCGCAGTGGCCGACATGGCCGTATCTGTTCTTTATCACATACGGTATCTATCTGGGCGCGAGAAAGAACAGCAGGGAATACAATGAGCATCTGATGGATGTGACATTCAGGATGTGTGTGCTCTGGTACGCGCTGCTGTATCTGTACAGCATCACGGTCAGTCGTACATTCCTGGGCGCGCCGCTGTGGTTCGCGGGTGTCCGTTATACCGGCGGCTCCAAGAACCCGCATCAGGTGGCTGTATTGATGTGCGGTATCACATTCTGGTTCATGAGACAGGCGCTGAGAAAGAAGCAGATCGGTCTGAACCTGCTGATGGCTTTCGGCGCGGTTTTTGTGGAATGGCAGACCGCGGCATCGACCGGTACGGCCGCGCTTGCAGCCGGTATACTGGTGCTGCTGTTCCTGATCCCGGCCCGCGCGAATATCAGCACGGGACGAAAGGTGATCGTCTTTACGATCGAGATCCTGATCCTCGCGATCGTCGCGGCGTTTGTGTATAGGCGGGTGTTTGATTACCTGACAAACTGGATATTGAGCGACGCGAACGGTCTTGGACGAATCAATCTGATCAGTCAGCTGGGCGATTCGTTCATGCAGAGCCCCATCTTCGGCATGGGACCCGGCGTGCACGCGTTTGACCTTGCCGGTAACCCGAAGGAATTCCATAATACCTATTCGGAGATCCTGGCCGCGACCGGGATCGTGGGCATGATCGCGTTTGTGATCCTGACCTTCAAGACGTTGAAATACATGATGCGCGATCAGTATCTGATCCCGATCATGGCGGCGCTGTATGTGTACGGCCTTGGCGGCTATGCCATGCGCCGACTGGCCTATTGGGGCATCTTCACGTTCATCTTTGTGATCGCGCGCCAGTCCTATAAGGAGCATCTGGCCGCGGCGGAAGCAGAGGATGAGGAGGCTGGGGACGAGGAACCAGAAGAGGAAGAGACGGATCCCGGACTGCTCACGGAGCCTGTGATGACGAACAGGAATCCGGTCTGAGATGACTGAAGGAATGGAAACAAGGGGGAAGACCACATGATCACGGTAATGACGCCGACCTATAATCGCGCTTATATATTGGATAATGCCTATCAGTCGCTGCTGAAGCAGACGGACAAGGATTTTCTGTGGCTGATCGTTGATGACGGATCGACCGATGACACGGAAACGCTGGTTCAGAAGTGGATGGACGAAAAGAAGATCGGGATCGAATACCTGAAGAAGCCCAACGGGGGCAAGGCCTCCGCGCTGAATCTGGCGATCGAGAGCCTGAACACCGAGTACGCGGTGTGTCTGGATTCGGATGATACGTTCTATCCCGATACGATCAAACTGGCGGCCGAAAAGCTGGACACCATCCGGGATGACGAGGCCTTCTGCGGCATCGTGGCGCTGCGCCATAATCCGGACGGCACCGTGATGGGCGGACGGGATATGCCGCGCGACGCCAGGACCGTGACAGCCGCGGACCTGTTTGTGAAATGGTGTCTGAATACAGAACTGATCTGCTTCTATAAGACGGCTGTTCTGCAACAGTACCGCTTCCCGACTTTTGAAGGGGAGAAGTTCGTATCGCCTGCCTGGATGCAGTACAAGGTGACGGAAAAGTACTGCTATCTGCCGGTGTGGGAGAAACTGTGCGAATGCGAATATGTATCGGACGGCCTGACGAAGAACAAGCGCAAGGTGATCGTGAAGAACCCCAACGGTTACAGCTGCGTGAAGCGCTACAGTTTTAACCTGGCCCCGACGATGAAGCTTCGCGTCAAGCATGGGATCATGTATGACTGCGGATGCATTCTGGCGAAGAACAGGCAGTGGCTGGAGGGCGTGGATCACAAGATCCTCGCTTGCCTGCTGAAGCCCGCTGCCTATATTGTGTGCAGGCGGCGCTTTAAGTAAGAAGGATAGGCCGGAAGCAGAACCGCGTTTTTGACTTTGAGAATATACGAAATGGCGGACAGAAAACGATGAAGCGAATGATCATTATGGGCGGTCAGATGCGCAATAAGGGCGCGCAGGCCATGACCTATATCACGATGGACGAGATAGCGAAGCGCTGGCCGGATGTGACGCCGACGATCCTGGACAGGAAGGCCAACTGGGACAGCAATCTGAAACTGGAATGCATCAATATCCCGCTGTCGATCCAGTGCCTGATGCAGATCCCGGTCGTGCGCGCGCTGCTGAAACTGGCGAAGCCGACCGCGAAGCGCTATGAAGCGATCATGAAAGAGACGGTCGCGGTGATCGATATCAGCGGATTCGCGCTGGGAAGAACCTGGAGCGCCAAGGGCATGGTCTCTTATGCTCTGACGCGTATGATGGCCGGAAAACGGCATCATTTTCCCGTGTATCTGATGCCGCAGTCCTTTGGCCCCTTCGGCGCGAAGAAGCTGACCGGAAAAATGGTGGAGCTGCTGCTGAAGAAGACGCTGCCCAAAGCGACGGTGATCATGAGCCGTGAAAAGCAGGGCATGGAAGCGCTGCGGGATGCCTTCGGTGTGACAAAGAACGTGTGCCTGCAGCCGGATCTGGTGCTGCAGAATAAGGGCGTGGAGAAGGAAAACATCTTCTACAGCGTGCCCGATATGCCGGGCGCGGAGATCCTGCCCGGCAGCGTGGCGATCGTGCCGAATCAGAAAACGATCGTGAACAACAGCATGGAAAAGATGCTGAAGCTGTACAGGAGCATGATCGATCATTTGCTGGAGAAGGGCAAGAACATCTATCTGGTGTATCATTCCAGTGAGGACTACTCGATCTGCAATGAGATCAAGGCCCTGTTCAGGGACGAAAAGCGTGTGATCGTGGTGGAGAAGGAACTGAACTGCTTTGAATACCACGAGACGGTGAAGAAATTTGACTACATCATCGCATCCCGGTTCCATTCCATCGTGCTGGCGTACCGCAATCACACCCCGGCCATCGTACTTGGATGGGCGGTGAAATATCAGGAGCTGTTGGGACTTTTCGGTCAGCAGGATTACCTGTTTGACGTGAGGAACGAGATCGACGAAAACGACCTGATCGCCCGCATCGATAAGATGGAAACGGAAAAGGACCGCGAACGGGCGAAGATCGCGGAAGGACTTGTAGCGGTGCAGGAGCAGAACGTGTTTGATCTGATCCGGCCGAAAGAATGCTGAAAGGGCAGAGAAACATGGCAGCAAGTCGCAGTAAAAACGCAACCAGGAATATCACGTTTGCCTTCCTGAAGGGGATCCTGAACACCGTGCTCCCCTTTATTACGCGTACGATCATTCTGTATCTGATCGGTACGGAATATCTTGGGGTCGGCACCCTGTTCACCTCGATCCTGAGCGTATTGAACCTCTCAGAGCTGGGACTGAGCGCGGCGATCAACTATTCGATGTACAAGCCGATCGTGGAAGACGATACGGCCACGATCAACGCGCTGCTGCGCTATTATCGCCGTCTGTACCGGATCATCGGCATCGTGATGCTGGGTGTCGGTTCAGCGATTGTTCCGCTTCTGCCGGTGCTGATCAAAGGCGAGCCGCCGGCTGATCTGAATATCGTTATCCTGTATTTCCTTTATCTGATCAATCTGGTGACGAGTTATTTCTTTGCCGGATACCGTCAGTGTCTGCTCACGTCTCATCAGAGAAGCGATATTGTGAGTAAGATCACGCTGACCGCCTATGTGATCAATAACGTGCTGCAGATCATCGTGCTGGTGGCGACGCGGAATTATTATGTGTACGCGGCCGCGCCGATCGTGGGAACGATTTTCACGAATGTGTGCGACCTGCTGGTGACAAAGCGGATGTATCCGGAGATCTCCTGCAAGGGAGAACTGGATCCGGAGATAAGAAAGGGCATCCGGAAGCGGATCAGCGGTCTTTTCGGCACAAAGCTGAACAGTATCGTGGTGCATCAGGCGGATATTCTGGTGATCTCCGCCTTCCTCGGCCTGGAACTGGTGACGATCTACGGAAACTATTACTACCTGTTCAATTCGGTCTGCGCGTTTACCCTGATCTTTTTCTCCTCGCTGACGGCCGGTGTGGGCAACAAGCTTGTGCTGGATTCGATCGAGGAAAATGTAAAACTGTTTAAAAACATCCGTTTCCTGAATGTGTGGCTGGTGGGCTTCTGCGGCGCGTGCTTTATGGGATTGTATCAGCCGTTCATGCGTCTGTGGGTCGGATCTGACCTCATGCTGCCGCTGCCATTCGTGATCCTGCTGGTGGTGTACTTCTATATCTACGAAGTGCAGCGCACTGTGCTGACCTTTAAGGATGCGGCCGGGCTTTGGTATGAAGATCGTTTCCGTCCTTACGTGACGATGGCATTCAATATCGTGAGTAACCTGATCATGGTGCAGTTTATCGGGATCTATGGTATCGTGCTTTCCAGCATTCTGGCGTTCGCGATCTCTTTGCCGTGGGCGAATCGGGTGCTGTATGTGCATCTGTTCAAGAAGAATCCTTCGGAAAACCTGATCGCGCTGGGCAAGTATACTCTGGTCGTGGCCGCGATCATTGCCGCGTGCTATGGGATCTGCATGTTGCTGCCGGAGGGTATCATCGGACTGATCCTGCGCTTTATTGTGATCCTGGTGTTCTTTAACGGAGCGTTTTTCCTGTTTTACCGGAATAAGCCGGAATTTGCCTTTGTGAAGCGTTACTTCGGAAAAATGATGAAGAAACTGAGGGGAAAGAAATGAGTATTCAAAAAAGACTGGGTCAGATCAAACGCAGCCTGACCGGCAATTCGGTCGGAAGCGCTCATCGTGCTTTTTACCGGCGATTTATGAAGTATGCTTTTATCGAAGGCGAATGCAGTAACGCGCAGCAGTTTGAAGCCTCGATCACGAAAATGTATCACGCGGTGGAAAAGGGGCTCTCTTATCCGGTATACCGTCCGAACTTCGGGAAAAAGAATGTGCTTCAGTTGATCGCGTCCATGGAAGCGTACGCGGCGAAGTATGATGTTACAGCCTTTTTCTATGAAACGTCTTTGTCCGTATTGACGGCGTATAACGAAAAAAATCGGCAGGCCGGCTCTCCTGATCCCGAGATCGAAAAGCGTGTGGCCGGACTGCCCGGAAAAGCGAATGGGGTTGGCGGCGTGATCACGGTCAATGCGCTCAGTGAAGAGCAGATCAAGCAGATGGATCACGCGCGGTTTGTAGAAAGCCGCCATAGTATCCGTTTCTTCGATCCCGCGCCGTTCCCGGTCGAAAAGATCCACGCGGCATTGGCGTTGGCGCAGTATACACCGTCTGCCTGTAATCGTCAGGGGTGGAAAGCGCATATCGTGAATGACAGCGCGAAGGTGCAGAAGATCCTTGCGAATCAGAATGGTAACAAGGGATTTGGCGAAGCTGTGAAGCAGTTGGTCGTCGTGACGGGGGATCTGCGGTACTTTAACAAGACCCGTGAATTGCATCAGGTGTATATCGACGGCGGCATGTACGCCATGCGTGTGCTGGATGCCCTTCATTATGAGGGCGCGGCGACGACGCCTCTCAGCGCTGCACTGACCGGGAAACAGGAAGAGAACGTGCGAAAACTGCTGGATTTGGATCCTGCTGAAGTGATCATCATGTTCATTTGTGTGGGGACCTGTCCTGCGGAAACGCTGACGACTCGTTCTGAACGCCGTCCTTATAGGAGAGGTTAATCTATCACTTTATTTATCAGGCAGGTCATTATGATTTGTTCACAAGTATTTCAGAAGTCTTATCATCGGGAGCCGGAGGATGTGGCCTTTTGCCCCTACCGGGTGTGCCCGATGGGCGCGCACTCGGATCATAACTTCGGTAAGATCACGGGTCTCGCGATCGATAAGGGTGTGAATATCGCCTATGGCGTGAAAAAGAACGGCGTGATCGAGCTGTCCTCGCTGCAGTTTGAAAAGCGGGCGCAGTGGCATATCCAGCAGGTGGATGAAAAGCCGGTGGGCGACTGGGCGGATTACCTGCGCGGCGCGACATGGGCGCTTTCAAAGCATTATACGCTGCGGATGGGTCTGTGCGGTGTGGTGGAAGGCACCATGCCGATCGGCGGGCTCTCTTCCTCCGCGGCGGTCATCATCGCGTTCCTGTGCGCGCTTTGCAAGGTGAACGACCTGCATCCGGGCGAGGCGGAGCTGATCCAGATCGCCCTGGAGGCGGAAAAGGATTATGTGGGTGTCGCGGTGGGTACGCTGGACCAGAGCTGCGAAGTGTATTCAAAGAAAGATCATCTGCTGTATCTGGATACACTGAACAACAAGTATGAACTGATCCCGCAGCACCCCGATATGCCGGAATACAAGATCGCGATCTTCTTCTCCGGGATCGAGCGGAACCTGGCCGGAAGCAAGTTCAATATGCGCGTGGATGAGGCGAAGTCCGCGGCCTACGCGCTGATGGCGTATGCCGGAATGGATTACGGCAAATTCAATGAGGCGGTACTTCGCTCTGTGCCGGTGGAGATCTATCATCAATATAAGGATCGGCTGCCGGATAACTGGCGGAAGCGCGCGGAACACTGGTATACCGAGTTCGCGCGTGTGGAGGCCGGCGCGGAAGCATGGCGCAGGGGTGATCTGTTCACCTACGGTAAACTGTGCTTTGCGAGCGGACGGAGCTCGATCGAGAACTGGGAGACCGGTTCGGATGAACTGAAGAAGCTGTATGAGCTGATCCGCTCGGCGGACGGCGTATATGGCGGCCGTTTCTCCGGCGCGGGCTTCAAGGGCTGCTGCATGGCGCTGATCGATCCGAAATACGCGGAGAAGATCGAGCAGTATGTGGGCGAGGAATACCTGAAGGCGTTCCCGGCACTGAGCGGCAAATATTCCTTCCATCTGTGCGAGAGCGCGGACGGTGTGAAGATGCCGTAAGGCGGATATAGAAAGTCAAAAAGAAATAACGGCCTTTTTACCGCGGATGTATTGAAAGAGAAGCGGAGAAAAGAAAAAATAAGCAATAGCAGTATCACGGATGTAGAAATTGAGAAGGGATGCTGCAACATTGTCAGACAGAACCGCCGCAGAGATGCCGGGCGGTGACAGCTGATCCACGATCGATATGGGAGATAAAAATGAATATTGCTGTTGCCGGAACAGGCTATGTGGGCCTGTCGATCTCTGTTTTGCTTTCACAGCATCATCATGTGACGGCTGTGGACATCATTCCGGAAAAGGTGGAGAAGATCAATAAAAGGATCAGCCCGATCCAGGATGAGTATATTGAAAAATACCTCAGGGAAAAGGATCTGGACCTGACGGCTACGACGGACGCGGAAACGGCGTATCAGGACGCCGAGTTTGTGGTGATCGCGGCCCCGACCAATTATGACAGCCGGAAGAACTTTTTTGATACCAGCGCGGTGGAATCTGTGATCCGGCAGGTGATAAAGGTCAATCCGGATGCCGTAATGATCATCAAATCCACGATCCCCGTAGGCTTTACCGCGATGGTACGCGAAAAGTATCATTGCGATAATATCCTGTTCAGCCCGGAGTTCCTGCGGGAGAGCAAGGCTTTGTATGATAACCTGTATCCCAGCCGGATCATTGTGGGCACGGATGTGGAGAACGCGCGGCTGGTGAAGGCGGCCAACACCTTTGCCTGTCTTTTGCAGGAAGGCGCGCTGAAGCCGGAGATCGATACACTGATCATGGGCTTTACCGAGGCCGAGGCTGTGAAGCTGTTCGCCAATACCTATCTGGCGCTTCGCGTGTCATATTTTAATGAACTGGACACCTATGCCGAGATGAAGGGACTGGATACACAGCAGATCATTAACGGTGTGTGTCTGGATCCGCGGATCGGCTCTCACTATAATAACCCTTCATTTGGTTACGGCGGCTACTGCCTGCCCAAGGATACCAAGCAGTTGCTGGCGAACTACGCGGATGTGCCGCAGAACATGATGAGCGCCATTGTGGAGAGCAACAGGACAAGGAAGGACTTTATTGCCGACCGCGTACTGGAGATGGCCGGTGCCTACGAAGCCAGTGAGGCATGGAACGCCGATAAGGAGCATGAGGTGATCGTGGGCGTGTACCGCCTGACGATGAAGAGCAATTCCGATAACTTCCGTCAGAGTTCCATTCAGGGCGTGATGAAGCGGATCAAGGCCAAGGGCGCGACGGTGGTCATTTATGAGCCGACCCTGGAAAACGGCAGCACGTTCTTTGGCAGCAGGGTGATCGGCGATCTTGAGAAATTCAAACAGATGAGCAACGCCATCATCGCCAACCGCTATGACAGCTGTCTGGATGATGTGGCGGAGAAGGTGTATACCCGCGATATCTTCAGAAGAGACTGATCCTGAGCGGGAAAGAACACTGAAAAGGGGACAAGAATATGAAGTGTGTGATTCTGGCGGCAGGTTACGCGACCCGGCTTTATCCGCTGACGGAGAATTTTCCGAAGCCTTTATTGAAAGTGGGCGAGAAGACGATCCTGGACTGGCTGATCGATGATATCGATACGATCGGGGTGATCGATCAGTATGTGGTGATCAGCAATCATAAGTACGCGCCGCATTTTGAAGCGTGGGCGAAGGAAAAGAAGCAGCAGGTGGTGGTGGTGGATGACGGAACATCCTCCAATGAGACCCGTCTGGGCGCGGTGAAGGATGTGCAGTTTGCCATCGATCAATTGAGTCTCAATGATGACCTGCTGGTGATCGCCGGAGACAATGTGCTGGATTTCAGCCTGACAAAGTTTATTACCTACGCGCGGGAGAAGGGCACCTCCTGCATCATGCGCTATTATGAGGCGCAGGAGAGCAAGCTGGTGAAGTGCGGCGTGGTGGAGATCGATGAGGCGGACAGGATCCTTTCGATGGAGGAAAAGCCCGCGCGGCCGAAGAGCCACTGGTGCTGCCCGCCCTTCTATGTATACGCGAAGGGTGATGTGTGCCGCGTGAAGGAAGCCATTGAAGGCGGAGAATGCGGCACGGACGCGCCCGGCAGCTTCATTGCCTGGCTGAGCCAGAAGACCGCGGTGCATGCCATGGAAATGCCCGGCAGCCGTTATGATATCGGCAATCTGGCAAGTTATGAACAGGTGCAGCGCGATTACAAGGGCATTACCCGCTGAACGCAAAAAAGCAGATGAGAGGATACGATATGGAACACGGACAGCTTTCTTTGACCGGCAAGACGATCCTTGTGACCGGCGCGGCCGGGTTTATCGGCAGCAATCTGGTGCTGGAGCTGCTGCGGACGCAGGAAAAGGTGCGGATCATCGGTATCGACAATATGAACGACTACTATGACGTGTCCATCAAGGAATGGCGTCTTGAGCAGATCGGGGTGGCAGCCGAGAAGACAGACGGCAGCGAGTGGCATTTTATCCGCGGTGATATCGCGGATAACGCGTGTATTCAGGGTATTTTTGAAAAATACGCGCCTTCTGTGGTCGTCAATCTGGCGGCGCAGGCCGGTGTGCGTTACTCCATTACCAACCCGGACGCGTATATCCGCTCCAATATGATCGGCTTCTATAACATTCTGGAAGCCTGCCGCCACAGTTATGACGGCGGTAGGACCGGCGTGGAGCATCTGGTGTACGCCTCTTCTTCTTCCGTTTACGGCTCTAACAAGAAGGTGCCTTACGCAACAGAGGACAAGGTGGATAACCCGGTCTCACTGTACGCGGCGACCAAGAAGAGCAATGAGCTGTTCGCGCATTCTTATTCCAAACTGTATAACATTCCTTCCACCGGGCTGCGCTTCTTTACGGTGTACGGCCCTGCCGGACGCCCGGATATGGCGTACTTCGGCTTCACGGATAAACTGATCCGCGGCGAGACGATCAAGATCTTCAACTACGGCAATTGCAAGCGCGATTTCACCTATGTGGATGATATCGTGGAAGGGATCAAGCGCGTGATGCAGGGGCCGCCGACGCGTGTCAAGGGCGAGGACGGGCTGCCTGTGCCGCCTTATGCTGTTTATAACATCGGCAACTCCGCGCCGGAGAACCTGCTGGACTTTGTGGATATCCTGCAGCAGGAACTGATCCGCGCGAAGGTGCTGCCGGAGGATTATGACTTTGAGGCGCATAAGCAGCTGGTTGCGATGCAGCCCGGCGATGTGCCGGTGACCTACGCGGATACGACGCCGCTGGAGCAGGACTTCGGCTTCAGGCCGGATACGCCGCTGAGGGAGGGCCTGCGCCGCTTTGCGGAATGGTATTATGAGTTCTATCTGAAAGACCGTGCCTGACGGAGGAAGAAATCTATGCCTCTTGGCGTAATCGTGAATGTGCTGGCGGTGGTGATCGGCGGATTGCTGGGAACGGTGATCGGCCCCAAGCTGAGCCAGCGGCTGAAGGACACACTGTATCTGGTGTTCGGGATCTCTTCGATGGGGATCGGCATCACATCAGTGGTGAAGATGCAGAACATGCCGGCGGTGATCCTGGCCTTTATTGTGGGAACGATCATCGGGGTGGTGCTGCATCTGCAGGACCGGATCCAGCGCGGCGGGCAGCTGATGCAGAAGGGCATGGCGAAGGTACTGCCGGTAGGAAAGCTGGACGCGGACGCGTCGGCGCTGCTGGTGACGGCCATCGTGCTGTTCTGCGTGAGCGGAACGGGCATCTATGGATCGATCTATTCCGGGATCAGCGGAGATCACAGCATCCTGATCGCCAAATCCATTCTGGACCTGTTCACGGCCATGATCTTTGCCTGTTCTTTGGGGCCGGTGACATCGCTGGTGGCGGTACCGCAGGCGGTGGTCTTTCTGATCCTGTTCTTCTCGGCGCGGCTGATCTTTCCGCTGACGACGGAGACGATGGTGAATGACTTCAAGGCCTGTGGAGGACTGATCATGATCGCGACCGGGTTCAGGATCGCCAAGATCCATGATTTCCCCATCGCGGATATGATCCCGTCCATGCTGCTGGTGTGGTTTACCAGCGCGCTGTGGTCGCTGATGTAAACTGAAAAACGATGAGCATAGAAAAACACGCCCGGAAAATGATCCGGACGTGTTTTTGAATGCGGGGAACGCGGAAGCAGGATCAGCCGCGGAGGAACTTTTGCAGATCCTTCAGGAAGCCTAAAATGAGGACGCGGGTGCCGTCAACAAAGACGGTATCGGCGTTGAGATCGGTGCGGAGGCGGCCATGATCGCGCATGGCCAGAACATTGACATGATACTTCTGCCGGATAGCCAATTGACCGAGGCTCTTGTTGATCCATTCGTGAGGGACTTCGATCTCGACGATGGCGCTTTCGGCATCCAGCTCGATATATTCAAAGACATGATCGGCGCTGTAACGGATGGCTGTCCATTCAGCCATTTCACGCTCGGGATAAACGACATAATCCGCGCCGTTGCGGAGAAGAAACTTTTCATAACGGTCACGGCTGGCACGGGCCACGACCTTTTGCGCGCCCAGTTCCTTGAGGAGACTGGTGGTCTCGAGCGAATCAAGGAAATCATCGCCGATGGTGACGATGCAAAGATCGAAGTCCGGGATGCCGAGCGATTCGAGGAAAACGCGGTCCGTGCTGTCGCCGATCTGCGCGCTGTCAACATAGGGCATGACGGACTGGACGCGTTCCTCGTCATTATCGATGGCCATGACTTCATGGCCCAGTTCATTGAGCTTTTTGATGACGGTACGTCCGAAACGGCCAAGACCAACGACCAGTACTGATTTCATAGGTTTTCCTCCTGACATCCGGCAGAAAGCCGGGAGAATGATGGGCGTTTATTGGGGAATATACAGAGAGACTGCAGACGGAGCGGCATCCACACGGGATCAGCCGATGGTGATCTTTTCAGTGGGGACGCTGCTGCGGACATTCTTCTTGGAAATGCCGGCATAGATGATGGTGAGGCCGCCGACACGCCCGATGAACATGAGCAGGATGAGCAGCAGACGGGAGCCTGTGCCGAGGCCGGTGGTGATGCCGAGGGTGAGACCGGCGGTGCCGACGGCGCTGGCGGTCTCAAACGCGCAGGTGAGCAGCGGCAGTTCCTCGAAGAAGCTGATCAGCAGAGCGCAGGTGACGAACAGGACGACATAAAGCATGAGCAGGGCAGAGGCGCTGCGCACGGTCTCGTCCTCGAGACGGCGCTTGAACAGGCGGACATCGCTCTGACGGCGGTAGACGGAGAACATGAGGGCCAGCATGACGGTGAAGGTGGTGGTCTTCATACCGCCGGCGGTACTGCCGGGGCAGCCGCCGATCATCATGAGCACGATCATGATGAGCACGCTGCCGTCATGAAGCGTGGAGAAATCCGCTGTATTGAAGCCCGCGGTGCGGGTGGTGACAGACTGGAAGAGAGAGACGAGCGTGCGTTCCCCGAGGGGGAGCGCGCTGTATTCACGGAAGAAGAAGAAAACAGCGGGCAGGAAAATGAGCACGGGGGTGATGCACAGGATGACCTTGGTCTGCATGGAATAGCGGCGGAAACGGAACTTGTTGCGGATGAGATCATCATAGGTGAAGAAGCCCAGACCGCCGCAGATGATGAGCAGCATGATGACGATATTGAAGTAAGCGTCCCCGCTCCACGAGGTGAGGGAACTGAAGGGCTCCTCGGCCCCCATAAGATCGAAACCGGCATTGCAGAAGGCGGAGATGCTGTGGAAAACGGAATACCAGATGCCCTTCAGCGCGCCGAAACGCCCGATGAAGGAGGGCAGGAGCAGAAGCGCGCCGGTGCCCTCAAAAATGAGGGTCATGAGCAGGATGAAGCGGAGCGTTTTGAGGACACCGCCCATTTGGGGGGCGGAAATGGCATCAACAAGCTTGCTGCGCTGACCGAGCCCGATCTTCCTGCCGGTAAACATGGTGAAGGTGGAAACGATGCTGACGACACCGAGACCGCCGACCTGAATGAGCAGGATGACGATGAGCTGGCCGAAGAAATTCCAGTAGGAGCCGGTATCCTTCACGACCAGACCGGTGACGCAGACCGCGCTGGTGGAGGTGAAGAGGGCATCGAGCGGAGATGTCCACACCCCCTGCGTATTGGCAATGGGGAGCGTGAGCAGCAGCGTGCCCAGCAGGATGACTGCCAGAAAACCCAGAACGATCGTCTGGCCGGAGGTGAGCTTTTTAAGCTTGAATTTCAGTTTCAAGGATGTTTACCTCAGAATCGGTTAAATGCGGTATACAAGATGATTATACCACTGCCGGGGTGAAATAACAAGTGCGCGGCATTGACGGGAACCGCGGCGGCGCTTATAATGAAGAAAGATCACGGAAAGGGGGAGCAGACATGGCGAGAAGGGCATTGGACAGAGCCGGAGAGATCGGGCGGTCGATCCTGACGGCGTACCGGGACACGCTGTGGGCTCCCTTTGTGAAGGGGATCCGGCGGTATCAGATGATCCGCGAAGGAGACAGGATCGCGGTGTGCATTTCCGGCGGCAAGGACAGTATGCTGCTGGCTAAGATGATGCAGCTGCTGCAGAAGCACTATGATGTGCCCTTTGAGGTGACCTTTCTGGTGATGGATCCCGGGTATAACCGGGAAAACCGCGCGCAGATCGAGGAGAACCTGAAAACGCTTCAGATCCCGGCGGTGATCTTTGAAAGCGACGTGTTTGAAGTGGCGAATGTGCAGGAGCATAATCCCTGCTATCTGTGCGCCAGAATGCGGCGCGGGTGTCTTTACAAAAAGGCGCAGGAGCTTGGATGCAACAAGATCGCGCTGGGGCATCACTTTGACGATGTGATCGGCACCACGGTGATGAGCATGTTCTGGAGCGCCAAGCTGGAGGCCATGATGCCGATGGTACACGCGCGGAATTTTGACGATATGACACTGATCCGGCCCATGTATCTGGTGCATGAGGAGGATATCATCGCCTGGCGGGATGAGAACGCGCTGCGGTTTATCCAGTGCGCGTGCCGCTTTACAGGACACGCGGAAACGGATGAGCATGCCTCCAAGCGGCTGGAAACGAAGCTGCTGCTGAAGCGATTGAGGGAAAACAACCCGGATATTGAAAAGAACATTTTTAACAGCATCCATAATGTGGACATGGACACCTTCCCCGCGTGGAAGAAAAACGGGGAAAGCCATGATTTTCTGGAACATTTTTATGACCCGGATCAGAACGGGTGAAAGGATAAGGATATGCTGAACGGAAAGAACATCGTGCTGGGCGTGACCGGCAGCCTCTCGGCATGGAAGGCCTGCCCGCTGTGCGCGGAGCTGAAAAACGCGAATGTGAATATCGATGTGATCATGACCGCGAACGCGCAGCGGTTTATCGCGCCGCTGACCTTTGCCTCGCTGACGGGAAATCCCGTGGTATGTGATCAGTTTGAGCGGCCTTCGGCGTGGGATGTGAAGCATATTTCGCTGGCGCACAAGGCGCAGCTGTTCCTGATCGCCCCCTGCACGGCGGATATGCTGGGCAAGATCGCGAACGGCGTGGCGGATGATATGCTGTCCACGACTGTGATGGCGACAAAAGCCCCTGTGATGATCTGCCCGGCCATGGACGCGGCGACCCGGAGCCATCCTGCTGTACAGGCCAATGTGCAGAAGCTGGCCGCCAAGGGCATGATTATCGTGGGCGGCGAGGACGGAGGGATGGCGGATACGGAGGCGATCCTGCAGGCGATCGAAAAGGTATTCGCGGATTGACTGTAAGAACTATGCGAACAGAACGCGGCATTCATGAACGGGTGCCGCGTTTTTTGTTGGTAAATTATGCGGGTTGCTCTAATGAAAAGAATAAGGTATAATGCAGGGCGGAAGGCAGCCGCGAGGCGCTTTACCCTTAACTGAGGAGATACAAAATGAGCAAACCCATGAACAGTCATACCCTGCGTATGATGATCGAGACCTCTGTGATGACCGTGCTGCTGGCTTGCTGCGCGTGGATCACGATCCCCTTCGGCGAGGTGCCGTTTACCCTGCAGACCTTCGGCGTATTTATGGCGATGCGCCTTCTGGGCGGCAAATGGGGCACTGTGTGCGTGGCGGTGTATATCGCGCTGGGCGCTGTGAACGCGCCTGTGTTTGCCGGATTCAAGGGCGGTGTGGATGTGCTGGTGGGGCCGACCGGCGGCTATATCTGGGGCTTCCTGCTGACCGGCATCGTGTACTGGGCCTCTGAGGAAGTACAGAAGCGCCTTGTGAAAAAGGAAGGGAAAATGATCCGCTGGGTGGTGCCCGGTGTGGTGCTCGCGATCGGCCTGCTGCTGTGCTATGCCTTCGGTACCCTGTGGTTCATCAATGTGATGAGCGGTAAGGGCAATGCCTACACGATCGGCGCGGCGCTGATGCTGTGCGTGATCCCCTACCTGCTGCCGGATGCCGCCAAGCTGGTGCTGGCGCTGATCCTGGGTGACCGCGTGAACAAAGCCCTCGGCCGTCTGGACAGAAAATAAGAATATTAAAAAGCAAGAACGCGTGTCTGAAAAAAGCGCGCGTTTCTTTTTGCCGCGCGGCCGGGAGCAGGGTGCGGCACGGCTGGCCGGTGTGGACAAAAGACGGGAAAAAGGGTATAATGAAACAGTAATAAACACCTGCGGCGCGCGCAAAAGACGGCGATGCCCGCAGGGGAAGGAAATGGAACTTGAAGATCGGAATACTGGGAGCCGGAACCTGGGGGATCGCGCTGGCCAGAATGCTGGCCAACAGCGGACATGATGTGACGGTGTGGAGCGCGGTGCCCGGGGAGACGGCGCAGCTGGATAAAAACAGAACGCATCCGAATCTGCCGGGGATGGTGATCCCGGAGACGGTGCGCTTTACGGAAGAACTGTCAGAGGCGTGTAAGGACGGGATCCTGCTGTTCGCGGTGCCGAGTATTTATGTGCGTGAGACCGCGAAACGGGCGGCTAAGTATATCGGGCCTGAAACGATCATTGTGGATGTGGCGAAGGGCATAGAGCCCGGCACATTGATGATGATGAGCGAAGTGATCCGGGATGAAGTGGGGCAGGAGCACCCGGTGGTGGCCCTGTCCGGCCCGACCCACGCGGAAGAGGTGGCGCGCGACCTGCCGACGACCATCGTATCCGCCTGCAGGGACGAAGCGGCGGCAAGGCTGGTGCAGGATGTGTTTATGAACACGTGTATGCGCGTGTATACGAATCATGATATCCGGGGCGTGGAGCTGTGCGGCGCGATGAAGAACATCATTGCCCTGGCCGCCGGTATCTCGACCGGCCTGGGCTACGGGGATAACGCGAAGGCCATGCTGATCACCCGCGGGATCGCGGAGATCGCGAGGCTGGGCGATAAGATGGGCTGCGAACAGCACACATTCGCGGGGCTTGCCGGGATCGGTGACCTGATCGTGACGGCGACCTCCATGCACAGCCGCAACAACCGCTGCGGTATGCTGATCGGCGAAGGCGCGAGCGCGGAGGAGGCCGCCCGAAAGGTGGGCATGGTGGTGGAGGGCGTGAACGCGCTGCCCGCGGCCATGGAACTGATGCGCAAGTATCAAGTGGAGATGCCGATCATTGCCGCGGTGGACGCGGTGGTGAATCACGGCGCTGTGCCGCTGGAAAAGGTGAATGAGCTGATGCAGCGCGGAAAGAAAGCGGAATGACGCGCGAAAAAGGAATAAGGGAAACAAAAAAAACGAAGAACCACGCGCGGGCGCGGTTCTTCGTTTTTTGATGCAGGCTCATCCGAAAAATGGGTTATATTATGGACTGTATATCCGGTATGCATTAATCATTCTTCTTCTTTTATGATTTGTCTGATATAATACAGACGTAATCGATAAATGATGTATCGATTAGAAGAATTCAACGAACAGGATGATACAAGGAGGTAATTCCAATGGCTCGTTTTACTCTTCCCCGTGACCTGTATCATGGCAAGGGCTCTCTGGAAGCCCTGAAGACCTTCAAGGGCACCAAGGCGATGATCTGCGTCGGCGGCGGCTCCATGAAGAAGTTTGGTTTCCTGGACCGTGCTGAAGCTTACCTGAAGGAAGCCGGCATGGAAGTGCAGATTTTTGACGGTATTGAACCCGATCCTTCTGTGGAGACCGTTATGCGCGGCGCGGAAGCGATGCTGGCCTTCCAGCCTGACTGGATCGTGGCGATCGGCGGCGGTTCCCCCATCGATGCCGCGAAGGCGATGTGGATCAAGTATGAATATCCGGAGTGCACCTTTGAAGATATGTGCAAGATCTTCGGTATTCCCGAGCTGCGCAAGAAGGCTCATTTCTGCGCTGTTTCCTCCACTTCCGGTACCGCGACCGAAGTGACCGCTTTCTCCATCATCACCGACTACAGCAAGGGTATCAAGTATCCCATCGCTGACTTTGAGATCACGCCCGATGTGGCTATCGTGGACCCCGAACTGGCTGAGACCATGCCCAAGAAGCTGGTGGCTCATACCGGTATGGACGCGATGACCCATGCTGTGGAAGCCTATGTTTCCACCGCGAACTGCGATTATACCGATCCTCTGGCCATCCATGCCATTGAGATGATCCAGAATGACCTGGTGGCTTCCTACAACGGCGATATGGCCGCCCGTGACCGTATGCACAACGCGCAGTGCCTGGCCGGTATGGCGTTCAGCAACGCGCTGCTGGGTATCGTGCACTCCATGGCCCACAAGACCGGCGCTGCCTTCGCTGATTACGGCGCTCACATCATCCACGGCGCTGCCAACGCGATGTATCTGCCCAAGGTGGTTGCTTTCAACGCCAAGGAAGAGACTGCCAAGAAGCGCTACGGCGTGATCGTGGATTACATGGGTATTGCCGATAAGAGCGCTTCCGACGATGAAAAGGTGGCCGCCCTGATCGCTTACCTGCGTAAGATGAACGATGACCTGAACATCCCCCACAGCATCGGCACCTACGGCGCGGACAGCTATCCCACCGAGAAGGGCTTTGTGCCGGAGGAAGTGTTCCTGGAGCGCCTGCATGATATCGCTGTGAACGCGATCGGCGATGCCTGCACCGGTTCCAACCCCCGTCAGCCCTCCGTGGAGGAAATGGAAAAGCTGCTGAAGTGCTGCTACTATGACACTGAGGTGGATTTCTGATCTGAGTGAATAAAGGGAAGGATCCCGCAAGGGAAACCGAACTGAACACACAGGGCCCCGGCGAAATGCCGGGGCTTTTTGCGTAACAAAAAAACCGGGCAAATTGATATGTACCCCCAATACTGGACAACCAGTATTGGGGGTATTTGCATGAAATACAGTAACGAATTCAAGTTAAAGAGTGTGGAGATGTATCGAGAAGGGAGATACCCAGATACACCGAAAGGGATCAGTAAAGAAGAATTTCACAAGACAATCAGGCAATGGGTTCGGATGGAAGAAGCATCAGGTCCCGAGGTACTCAAGCATAAGAATCACAATAAAGAATGGACAGTTGAAGAAAGATATAAGTTGGTGGCAAAAGTACTGGCAGGACAATCAATTAAATCTGTAGCAGTGTCAAGAGGAATAAACTCTGGGTTATTGTATCAATGGGTACGAAGGTATAAAATGAGAGGGTATGAAGGACTTGCCACTATGAAGAAAGGCAGGCCATCCAAGGAGCCCTCCATGAAAAAGAAAGAGTTACCGGCAGAATTAACACCCTCTGAGCGTGAAGAAATGATTCGCCTCAAGGCAGAAATAGAATATCTTCGAGCGGAGAACGCTGTAATAAAAAAAGAAATCGCCTTGAGAGAAGAACAAAAGGCAGCGCAACTCAAGGCGAAAAGGCAGCGCTCGTCAAGGAACTCCGAGAAGAAGGACATCCGCTAAAGTATTTGCTCAAAGCCATCGGCATGTCTAAATCGACCTTTTACTTTGAGTTGAGCAAAACAGATGCTGTTCAGGAACGTAATGCACCCATAGAATCCGAGATTCATGTCATATTTGCACAGAACAAGGGCCGCTATGGTGTCAGACGAATCCATGCAGAGCTGGTCAACCGAGGGTTTACTGTGAATCACAAGCGCGTTCAGCGAATCATGCACAACCTGGGTTTGCTCGGCAAACGTCCCAAGGAAAAGTATCATTCCTATAAAGGAGATGTCGGTTGTGTAGCAGCAAATGTGATTGACCGTGACTTCAGCACAACAGCACCGCTGGAAAAGTGGACAACAGATGTATCTCAGTTCAGCTTTTCGTGGGGCAAATGCTACATTTCGCCTATCTTGGATATGAACACAAATGAAATTATTGCTTACGATCTTTCTCAAAGCCCAAACCTTGAACAGATCAGCAGAATGCTGCATTCAGCTTTTGAGCGATTCCCTCATCCTGAAGGTCTGGTGATGCATTCGGATCAGGGCTGGCAATACCAACATACGCTGTATCGAGAAGAACTGAAGAAACATGGTGTGATCCAATCCATGTCCCGAAAAGGCAATTGCTATGACAACTGCATAATGGAAACCTTCTTTGGACGTTTGAAAAACGAGATGTTTTATGGTTATGAAAAACAGTATGATTCTTTCGCCGCTTTCTCTGCCGCAATTGCAGAGTATATCGATTACTACAACAACGAAAGGATCCAACGCAAAACAAAATGGATGCCTCCTGCAAAATACAGGAAAGCATCCATGAATTTCAGTTGTTGAGCTTACTAAACGAACGGTGTCCAGTTTTTTGGGTACATATCAAATGCCCGGTTCTTCGTTTTTAGGTTGATCAATTCTTTTTCTTGTCGGGATGGCGCATCTCACGATAGAGCATATCGGCAAGCGTATTCATGATGGCGTTATACTTGCCCTGATCCTCAAACAGAGAGGTGTAGGTCTCCTGAGATTCCATGTAGCTGTCCTGCGCGGCTGTGTTGAAGGCCTGCGGGAAGATGCTTTCAGCGAAAATCTGAGGATCGGAGGACAGGGCCATGTTGGTCAGCTTGGAGTCACTGCGCAGCTTTTCGGCCAAGGCGCCGATCATCACACGGTCGGCATCGGTGAATTCGCCCTTATACTTCTCATTGATCCGTTCGATGATCTCATCCAGCGGGTCTTTTTCTTCGGGCTTGCCGCCGCCGCTGGGGGCAGCGGCTTCATAAACGCCGATCTCTTCACCAAGACCGATATCGCCATCGAAGGTCTTCTCCAGCTTGTACATTTCCAGTGTCAGCAGCTCCGCGATGTTATCCATCACCACCACCTCAACCGGCAGGAGGCCAATGAGGAAGGAGCAATACACAAACTCACGATGCAGTTCCTTGTCGAACATGCGGACGATCTGCGAAACATACTTGTACCACTTGCAGAAATTGCGCATGGTACGGCGGATATTATACTGATCGTCCTTGGACTTTTCCTGATAACGCTGCACGGCAGGAACCATCTTGCTGACCAGCTTGCCCTGAGCATCACTGCTCTGCACACCCTTGGAGAAATACACGGCGCAGAAAGCATCAATGTCGGTGTCATCATAAAGCCGGTAAGCGCGGAGCTCTTTCTCAACCTTGTACAGCAGATCGGTGTTGACCTCTTCTTCCAAAGCGGTTTCGTGATAGAACACCTGGAAGTCAGCCTGCACATCGTCCTTTTCGTTGGCAAAGTCCAGCACGAAGGTGTCGTTCTTACCGGGGCATGTGCGGTTCAGGCGGCTGAGGGTCTGCACAGTCTTCACATTGCGCAGCTTCTTATCCACGATCATGGTATGCAGCAGGGGCTCATCAAAGCCGGTCTGATACTTTTCTGCCACGATCAGAATATTGAAGTTGTCGTGGAATTCCTGCTTGGTCTGGTTCTCCTGAATATGGCTGCCGTCCGGACGCACATTGAGGCCGGGCTCCGTATAGGTCTCGTCACCCAGCGTAACCTCGCCGGAGAACGCGACCATGGGTTTCACATCCGTGTAGCCCATCTCTGCGGCATAGCGCTTGACTTCCATGAAGTACAGCACAGCAGCAGGACGGGAGGCTGTGACCACCATCATTTTGCCCTTGCCGTTGATCTTCTGGTGCGTTGTGCTGCGGAAGGTCTCAACGATGATCTCAGACTTCTGACGGATGTTCTCCGGATGGAGCTGCTCATATTTCTTGATGACCTTGCTGGCGCTGGACGCGGGAACCTCCGGATTATCCGGCGCGTTCTTCGCAATCTTGAAGCAGGTCTTATAGGTCATGTAGTTTTGCAGCACATCGAGGATGAAGCCTTCCTCAATGGCCTGATGCATGCTGTAGATGTGGAAAGGATGGAAGCTGCCGTCAGAAGCCTGCCAGCCGAACATCTCCAGCGTGGTATCCTTGGGGGTAGCGGTGAAGGCAAAGAAGGACAGATTATGATGCTTGCCGTGGGCAACCAGCTCTTTGACCAGTTTGTCCTGCGGGTCGATCTTGTCCTCGGCAATGCCCTCGATCTCGGCGTACTCCTTGAGCGCGGGGCCAATATCAGCCAAGGCAGTCTTGAGCTTCTGCGCGCTGCTACCGGACTGAGAGGAATGGGCTTCGTCACAGATGATGGCGAAATTTCTGCCGTTGGCGGCATCGACTTCTTCGTAGATGACCGGGAACTTCTGCAGCGTGGTGACGATGATGCGAGCGCCGTTGTTAATGGCATTCTTGAGGTCCTGCGAGTTCTTACCTTCGCCGATGGTCTCCACGGTGCCAAGCGTATGGTCAAATCCGGAGATGGTCGCCTGAAGCTGCGCGTCCAGCACGGTACGGTCGGTAACCACGATGACGCTGCTGAAGATGGCCCGATTCTCGCTGTCATGCAGAGAGGCCAAGCGATAGGCTGTCCACGCGATGGAGTTGGACTTACCGGAACCGGCAGAATGCTGGATCAGATAATTGCGACCCGCGCCGTTTGCCCTGACATCGGCCACCAGCTTGCGAACCACATCCAGCTGATGGAATCGCGGGAAGATCAGGCGATCGCCCTGCAGGCTGATGAACTTCTGAATGATGTCCATCATGCTGTCAGCTTTGAACACCTGCTTCCACAAGTAATCAGAGGGATAGCCTTCCGGATTGGCAGGATTGCCCTTGCCGCCGTCATTACCGGCACCGTTGCTGCCCTGATTGAAAGGCAGGAAGAAGGTCTTATCTCCGGCAAGCTTGGTGGTCATCCACGCCTGATTGAGGTCAACACAGAAGAACGCAAGGATACGCTTGTTGAACTGGAAGCAGATTTCGCGGGGATCACGGTCGTTTTTCCACTGCTTCTTGGCATTCTCCACGCTCTGACCGGTGAACTGGTTCTTCAGCTCAAAGGCAAACACGGGAATGCCATTGACCGTCAGCAGCATATCTACGGAATTGTTATTGGACGCGCTGTAATGCCACTGGCGGATGCAGTGGAAGATGTTCTGCTGATAGTTAGCAGCATCGGTCTCGTTGAGAGAGGATTCCGGCATAAAGTAGCACACCCGGAAGGAAATGCCCCTGTGCTTGAAACCATGGCGCAGCACATCCAGCACACCATCCATATCGCAGGCATTGTTGAACGCCACGCAGAACTTGCGTTCCGGATCGACAGCGTTCATGTTCACAAAGCGCTGCCATGCCTTGGGCTGGGTGGCCTGAACAAAGCGGATCAGCGTGGCAGGATACAGACCAAGCTTCGGGTCGTAATCGTCCTCACAATGAGTGTAACCACCTGCGGGGGAAAGAAAGAAGGATTCAATATCACTTTCAAAACGCTTTTCGGATGTATCGGTGATGGGCATTTACTTACCTCCAAACAATTGTATTACCTGTGGGATCAAGCCAATGAGTGCCCCGATCACAGCGGCAATGATTGCTATACACCATTCTCTGCGACTTAACTTTTTCTTGTTATTTGTTTCATTTATCTTATCAGAAAAATAGGTGTATCCCTTGTCTAATACGGTTATCTCACAAGGACCGTTATCTGCCCAAAAAACATTAATCATCTTGGCATCAGATAACTCGTCGAATAGACTGCTGATTCGCTGCTCTTCTTTGAAAGTAAGTTGAGAAAAACGATTCAGCCAATACGCGAACGAATTGTCTTCATGCTCGATTATTTCATGAAGTAGTTTTTCAGCATTATCAGATAAGGCCTCAAATGGCATTAAATGACCTCCTTCTTGCCGGTGACATATTCGTATATGACAGATTTTTTAAAGGTTTCAAGCTCAGTGAGAAGTTGTTCCTTTGCTTGAATAAGTGAATCAATCTCGTTTGCTTTTGTTTCAATATACGATACAATCTCCGACTGCTCTTCTTTGTTTGGCAGAATAAATGGAAGATTCTTAAAATCGTCAAATCCCAAGTCCCATTGTCCAACGCGCATGCCGGTGGAAAGACGCAAGTATTCAGGAATATACAGTTGGTTTCTCATCAAATAATGAAAATACTCGCCATTGATCAATGGGTTCGTGATAGTACATACATGATATGCAGGAGAAATAATACCTCGGTATTTTGACACTCCCATCGAACCTTGCCATGCTTTCATCTTGTTTATGACGAAATCCCCAATATCAACCACTTTATAGCCACTTGTGTCGAGTGATGTCACATTGTGATTATCATCTCTACTATCCTTTGGAATAACTCCATAATCTCGGTAAAGGGATAAGACTTGCTCGTCAGGAGCCCCTTTTTCGCTCTTCCATCGTATGGAGAATTTCAATAAAGACACACCCCAATCAGAAGGAATTAATCCAATCCAAGGTATGCCACTATCCTTCATTTCTCGCTTACCACGAACCCCCCTTGTAACAGCTTCAGTGATGATGGCTTGCTTTAATGTTTTGTATTCATCGATAGTCTTTGTCGTGTTTGCAATGACAGAATCGATTTCTGCACATTTGCGATCAAGGAACTCAACAATTCTACGCTGTTCCGAAATGCTGGGCAATGGAATAAGTTCACTTGCAAGCATTGAGGTTAGGTCCAGATTTTGAATGCCGGTTGTTTGCTTAATATAGTTTCTTGAGTATTCATTCTTGTAAAATGTCACGAAAACATATTGTAAAAAACACGGGTCAACACTATCTGTACACCTTAGGCGATCCATGAAATTTGCATACAAAGCAGTAAAGTCTTTATCAAAAATGACTGTCCTACCAACAGGCGTTTTTTCGCCGCCACCGGATTTCTCAATCAAGATATCGCCCTTATGGAGTGTTAAGCGATTGATCACATCCTGCGTGTAGTACCGTTTAGTCAATTCGCTCTCTGGAGCATTATTAAAACGAAATCTTCCGTAATCGAAATCAGCTATTCGTAAGCAAATTACATCACCAGACTCGCCTGATGGTTCATCTCCCCACGCACCTGATTCACGAGAAGCTATGCAACTCTTCATTCTGCAGAGTTTCCAATCAAAAGGCAGTGCTCCTATCCATTCAACCCCGCTCTGCTTCATTTCACGCGCCATTCTTACTCCTCCTGAAAAAGGTTCTTGAGAGAAGCGGATATGCTATCCTCCAAACCAATAATCCGATTAAGTACATTCTCACTCGCTTCGGGTTGTTTGTATTCATAGAAATAGCGAGTCATAGGAATCTCATATCCTAATTTGGTTTTCTTCTCATCGATCCAAGCATCGGGAGCATAGGGTAGCACTTCGCGCGAAAAATAGGTGTCGATGTCCTCAGTCATCGGTACATTCTCCGTGTCTCTGAGATTGGCATCTGCTACAGGTTTGCCCTTTTTCTTCACGATGGTTCCGCTGGCATCTCGCTCTGGACGCTCCACAACAATCTTGTTATAACCAAACTCATCAGTGGTGAAAACCTTGCTTTCGCAATAGACGCCACTCTTATCGCCATAGATGCCACCATTCTCAAAGGCTGCATATGCCTGCACAATCAGTGCACGATCCGAATCGGCTATATCATTGCGCTTAGTGCCAATGGGCTTTCGACGAGGCGTAAAGCAGTGGGAAGCGTCAATCAGCTGCACCTTTCCGGCGCGGTTCACAGGCTTATTTTTGTTCAGCACCCAAATGTAGGTGCTGATGCCGGTGTTCATGAACATATCGGTGGAAAGCTGAATGATGCAGTCCAGCCAGTCGTTTTCTAAGATGTAGCGGCGGATCTCGGAGGGGCCGCTGCCGGCATCACCGGAGAACAGGGGCGAGCCATTCTGAATGATCGCCATCTTGCCCTTGGCATCCAGTTTCTTTAAGCCATTGAGCACAAAGAGCTGCTGACCATCGGAAATCTTGGGCAGACCGGGGGCGAAACGCCCGTCTTCACCTTTGGCAGCTTCGGCTTCCACCGCCTTCTGTTCACGCTTCCAGTCAATGCCGAAGGGCGGGTTGGAAATGATGTAGCGGAAGGTGTAGTCGGTGAACTTGTCCTCACTGAGGGTATCGCCAAACCGCATATTTTCCGGATTGCCGCCGCGGATCATCAT
>CALCTW010000025.1 GCA_937907055.1 uncultured Clostridia bacterium
GGTCGTTGATGGCGACGACATCGTAGCCTTCAGCGCCGAACATCTGACGGAATGCGAGACGGCCAATGCGGCCAAAACCATTGATAGCAACTTTTACGGCCATTGGAAGATACCTCCTAAAAATAATCATGTAACATCCCATTCTCGGGACGAAAGCATTATACCTTATTCTATAAGGATTTGCAAGTGCTTTTATCCCAAAACTGCCCCAGTGGGCGAAACTTGCCCCGCCGGAAAACGCTTTATACATCGCGCCGCGCGGACAGAAAAGAAAAACAAAAAACCGCGGCACGGAGCCGCGGCGTTAAGGCCGGTCAGACAGGTCAGTAAAGGGTGACGGGGGCGTTCAGCACCACTTCGTCATTGGCATAGATATCATCCTGCGCGGAGACGGTGACGGTCATCCGGTAGCTGCCGGCAGGGATGCTTCTGAAGGAGGTGATATCGGTAAAGGTGCTGTCAAACTGATAGGAGGTGCCGCCCGGACAGAGCATGCCGGAGGCGATCTCCTGATTCTCCGCGTTATACAGCGTGACGGTCACCTGCGAGATATTGCCGCGGGAGACTGTGACGGAGCCGCTCAGGTCCAGCGTGCCGCCGGCGCGCTGCTGATTGGGCACGGAAACGCTGTTCGCGCGGATGACGGGGAAGCGGTCCGCCGGGATCACCTCGGTGTTGTTGTTCCCGGCGTTCGGCACTGTCGGCAGCACGGAGGGCGCGTCATTGGGGGAGAGGGGGGTATCATTGGCGGGCACGGAGCCGCAGGCGGATAAAGCGACGCACAGCGCCAGCAGGATCGCGGAAAGCATTACGCGTGAAAAAGTACGCTTCATTGAAAAACTCCTTTGATCGTGGGTCATCATCGCGGACGATGGAAAAATATTCACTTATAATAATAACGAATCGCGCGTATTTTGTAAAGCCTGAAATCGCGGCTCCGACAAGGCGAAGAGGCATTTCCAAGCGGCGCGGAGGCCTTCAAGTACAAAACAAAAACACCGAAAAACAATGGGAGTACAGCGGCGGCGTTGACAACAAAAAATCACGCGAATATAATGGCAGATGTGGAGGACGGAAGGCAGAAATTGCTGTTCCGGCATGGTTTTCGGCTTTCGGACATACTAAAATGCAGGAAGGAAGCCGTGAACTTTCATATGCTATCCTTGTTTGATCCAACATAATTTATGAGGGAGGAATGTTTCAAATGATCACCAACGAGTATGTAAAGAACGTCTACGAAAAGACTGCTGCCCGTAACGCGAATGAAAAAGAGTATCTTCAGGCTGTGTATGAAGTGCTGAGCACCCTGCAGCCTGTTGTTGAAGTCGAACCCAAGATCCAGCAGAACAACATCCTGGAGCGCATCGTGGAGCCCGAACGTGTCATCATGTTCCGTGTTTCCTGGGTGGATGACAAGGGTCAGGTGCAGGTCAACCGCGGCTACCGCGTACAGTTCAACAGCGCCATCGGCCCCTACAAGGGCGGTCTGCGTCTGCGTGATAATGTCAACCTCAGCGTCATCAAGTTCCTCGGCTTCGAGCAGATCTTCAAGAACAGCCTCACCGGCCTGCCCATGGGCGGCGGCAAGGGCGGCTCTGACTTCGATCCCAAGGGCAAGAGCGACGGCGAGATCATGCGTTTCTGCCAGAGCTTCATGACCGAGCTGTCCAAGCACATCGGTGCTGATACCGACGTTCCCGCCGGTGATATCGGCGTCGGCGGCCGTGAGATCGGCTTCATGTTCGGCCAGTATAAGCGTCTGCGCAACGAATTCACCGGCGTGCTGACCGGCAAGGGCCTCACCTACGGCGGTTCTCTCGCCCGTCCCGAAGCCACCGGCTACGGTCTGTGCTACTTCACCGATGAAATGCTCAAGTGCATGAAGCAGGAAAGCTTCCAGGGCAAGAAGGTCGTCATCTCCGGCAGCGGCAACGTCGCCATCTACGCGGCGCAGAAGGCCACTCAGCTGGGCGGCACCGTCATCGCCATGAGCGATTCCAACGGCTATGTCTATGCTCCCAATGGTATCGACCTCGATTACATCAAGGATCTGAAGGAAGTCCGCCGCGGCCGTATCTCCGAATACGTCCAGAAGGATCCCTCTGTCACCTACACCGAAGGCTGCAAGGGCATCTGGACCATCCCCTGCGACATCGCGCTGCCCTGCGCCACCCAGAACGAACTGGATGCCGAAGGTGCCGAAGCCCTGGTCAAGAACGGTGTCATCGCGGTTGCTGAAGGCGCCAACATGCCCTCCACTCCCGAAGCCGTCGAGATCTTCCAGAACGCGGGCGTCCTCTTTGGGCCTGCCAAGGCTGCCAATGCCGGCGGCGTCAGCGTTTCCGGTCTGGAAATGAGCCAGAACTCCATGCGTTACAGCTGGACCTTCGACGAGGTGGATGCCAAGCTGAAGGACATCATGGTCGGCATCTTCCACAACTCCTACGATGCTGCTGAAAAGTACGGCATGAAGGACAACCTGGTCGCCGGCGCCAACATCGCGGGCTTCAAGAAGGTCTGCGATGCCATGATCGCTCAGGGTGTTGCTTATTAATCAAAGTCCCCCTGATCTTTGATCCAAATCATCACACAGCCGGCGCGTTCGCGCCGGCTGTGTTTTTATATCCCGGTGTATATAAAAAAGATCCGCGCCTGATCAAACAGGCAGCGGATCTTTTTCGGTTTCTGATGATGGATGGCGGTTCACAGGCTGATGCGGATGCTGATCACCGTGCCGGTAATCGCCATGATCACGAGCGCGGTGGAAAGCACAGCCCCGGCAATGATCCCCGCGATGGACAGCCATCTGCCTGCGAGGGCGCGCCCGTAAAGGCGGCCTGTATACTGACGGAAGTGACGCGCGCGGTTCAGCCCGATAAACCCGAAAATGATCGCGAGCGGGCTGAGAAAGCATGTGCAGGCAAAGGCAGCGGAGAGGATGCCCCAGGTGAGAGAGGGCTTTGAAGTCCCCAACGGGCCCACATGAACGGGCACGGAAGCGTCATCCCGCAGCGCGATGTCCTGTTCCTTTCCGCAGAACGGGCATACAGCCATGCCGTCCTCGATTTCTTTATCGCAGGCTTTGCAGCGCATATCCGGCCTCCTTAATGAACATAACGCGCGATGTAATCGCGGATGGTCTCATCATAACGTTCGGTGTTGTGCAGACGCACACGGGAATGCGCGCCTTCGTCAAACCACACCAGCTTTTTATCCTTGGAAGGGCAGGAATCATACAGGGCCTGCGCGGGCGCGGGCTCGGAATAGGTGTCCTTCCTGCTGTGCAGCATCAGGATCGGCAGCTGCATCTGTTTGATGCGCTTTACCGGCCCGTCCCAGATCGCGCTCTTGCCGCTCAGCATATGGATCCATGCCATACAGCCGTGCAGGATGGGGAAGGTGGGCTTTCCGCGTTCAACAAAATGGTTATAGGTGGTGGCGTAGAAGTTCTTGAACATGCCGTCGGCTGTCATGCCGCGGATCGCTTCGGGGCGGTTCGGGTCGGTGCAGACGAACAGCGAGCAGGAACAGCCGATGCAAACCCCATGCAGCCAGATATCCTGAATGCCGTACTGATCCTGCAGCATCCGGCACCAGATCTCCACATCCCTGTATTCCTTGAAGCCAAGGCTGTTTACCCGTCCGTCGGAAAGCCCGTGCGAACGGTTGTCGATCACCAGCACGTTGTATCCGGCAGCGCGGTACGGCTCGGCAAAATAGGCGGAGTACACGCAGTTCTCCGTGCGTCCGGGAATGATCACCACGGCCTTTTTCGCGCCGAAGTCAAAATACTCGCCGTACAGCTTCAGCTTTCCGTTCTTTACCGAAACGGGCTTTCGCGCGTCCTCGTGCTCGCTGAACCATTTTTCACCCGCTCTGTACATCACCGTGTACTCGTCTTCCTCCGGAAACACGCACACGCGCTCGCGCGGCGCCTTGCGGGGGCGCATCAGCAGCTTGCTGTACAGGATGTAAGAAAGTCCCAGCACCGGCAGGATGAAAAGGAACAGGATCCCCAGCAGAATGATCAGCACGATCTTCATCGTCAGTATTTCCTTTCTTACAGCAGGCCGATGACCCAGTGATATGTCTCCTGACCGCCGTCCAGCATTTCAAACCCTGCAAAGGGCAGCTGTTCCGCACACAGGTTTTCCAGGATCTCAGCCTCTTTGTCCGTGGCGTTTTTGCCGCGGAAGGCAATGAAGGTCTCCTTTTCGGCCAGTTCAGGGTGGAGAGAGAGCACCTCTGCCACACAGTCGGCAAAGTCCTCCGCGTCCGCGACTGGTTCTCCGTTCAGGAAGGCCGTCTGCATGCCCGCGTGGAATTCCCGTCCGTTGTGGGTGAAATCCTTCACCGTCCGCGCGATCGAAAGCGTATCCGCGCCTTCCGCGCCGCTCCGGATCCCCTGCAGACGGCGATCCCGGTCGGGCTCGTCCGGCATATCCATCGCCATGGCAAAGTAGCCTTCCGCGATGGAACGGGTGGGGATGACGCAGATCTTCTCTTTATCGCCGTCATACAGCTCGCGTGCCTGTTCAGCCGCGAAAAGCACATTGCCGCTGTTGGGCAGCACGCACAGCAGGTCGCAGTTGGCCTGCTCAAACACATCCAGGAATTCCTTGGCGGAAACGCTCATCGTGCTGCCGCCGTCCACAATGAAATCGCAGCCCTGATCGGTAAAGATCTGCTTAAAGCCCTCGCCGTTCGCCACGGAAATGAAGGAAACAGGCCGATGCTCTCTTTTCTTCTCCGGGACGGCCGCGGCCTTCGCGGCTTCGTATTCGTTGTGCTGCACCTGCATGTTTTCCAGCTTGAAGGTGAGGAATTCACCGTAGATCTGCGCCAACATGATGATATCGGCAGGCTTTTTGGTGTGGATATGCACCTTCACCCTGCGCTCATCCGGTACGACCACCAGCGAATCGCCCAGCCGGCCCAGTCTGCGGATGAAGTCCGGAATATTCAGCTTCTGCACATATTTGCGGTCATTCAGCCCCTGCAGGATAAATTCCATGCAGTAGCCCTTTTCAAACACGCTGTTTTCGTTAAACAGATCCAGATCCGGATGCGCTTTGTTCTCCGTTGTCTCCGGCGCGCCGCCCTCCGGCATTGCCTCTCCGGTCAGCGCGGCCAGCATTCCGCGGATCAGGGTGATATATCCCTTGCCGCCGCTGTCGATCACGCCGGATTCCTTCAGTATCGGCAGCAGGTCCGGGGTGCGCTGCAGCACCTTTTCCATTTCGGCGATATACATCCGCAGCATGTCCTCAATGGTCAGTTCCCTTGTGATATACTGCTTGATGTTTTCGATCCCCTCACGCGCGACCGTGAGGATGGTCCCCTCCACGGGATGGATGACCGTGCTGTACGCCTGGATATGCGCGCGGATAAACGCGTTGCGCAGCTCCTCCGTACCGGCCGCGCTGCAGCGGCTCAGCTCCAGATAGATCCCCTTGAACAGCTGTGACAGGATCACGCCCGAATTGCCGCGCGCGGAGAGCAGCAGACCGGTACTGAGGTTTTTCAGGTACTGGCTCAGCCGTTCGCTGCTTCCGGCGCTCTTCATGCCGTTTTCCAGGGTCAGGCGCATATTTGTGCCCGTATCACCGTCGGCGACAGGAAATACATTCAGGCTGTTTAATTCTTTTTCGGCATTTTTAAGGTCTTTTTTGATTTGGGTTGTAGATATTTCTGGAGTTCTAGGCAGATAAACAACTTCGCAGTACGGTTTTAAGAAGTCAAATTTTCCTTCCCAATCATCTCCCATAACA
>CALCTW010000026.1 GCA_937907055.1 uncultured Clostridia bacterium
TCCGTGGATAAGCACCTGCTTTGCCGTTCTCTCACGGCAGCCGGTAGCGAGAATAACGGCATTTGCGTGAATTTTATTCACGCCGTCCGTATTGACAACGGTGGCAACGAAGCCGTCTCCCGTTTTTTCCATCTTCGTCACAAAGGTGAGAAGCATGGCTTTAATATTTTCGCTGTTAAAATCGTCAATAAATCTTTCGGCATATTCCGGTCCCGAAAGCTTTTCGCCGAAGCGGACAAGACCGAATCCGTCGTGTATGCACTGTTTGAGTATGCCGCCGAGTCTTGCTTCTCTCTCGAGAAGTATTACGTCAGCGCCGTTTCTCTTAGCCGAAACCGCCGCCGCAAGTCCCGCGGGACCGCCGCCGATAACAAGTACGTCGCAGTTTATCATTGTGCGGCACCTCCCTTCTGGGCAGCGGCGGCTTTTTTCTTTTCCTCGCTCTTTACGAAGTTTACAAAATCAATTACGCTAGAAATGATATTTGCCATATCGTTTTTCTACGTTCTACTCAGACTCCTGTAGATGTATAATCCCAGTCAAGTCCTTTCGGTTATTCACCTATAAAATAGCCTACATTGATGAAACTCATTTTCTACGAATAACAGTATTCATCATTCACTCACTTCGGCCCAGCAGCTTATACAGGATCCTGTAAAGCTGTAATCCCTCTTCTTCTGTCAGGTTGGTGCAGCCGGCGATCTGCATCGGTATTTCCGCCGCCTGCTCCTTCAGCTCTTCGCCCTTGTCCGTCAGGGTCACCGCAAGGCTGCGCTCGTCCTTTTCCGAACGCTCACGGGTAAGGAAGCCCTTTGCCTCGAGCTTTTTCAAAAGCGGTGTCAGGGTGCCGGAATCCAGATACAGACATTGGCCGAGCTCCTTCACGTTGACGCACTTTTTCTCCCACAGAACCATCATGACGATATACTGGGTATAGGTAAGATCAAGCCTGTCGAGAAATGGCTTGTACTTCTTCACGATTTCACGGGAGCAGGCATAAAGCGGAAAACAGAGCTGGTTTTCGAGCTTCAGCGCATCGTATTTGGAAGATTCCATGTTATCACCGATCCAAAAATTTTTTCAGGCCGGCTCACCCGTTGGGCACAGAGCGGCGGGGCTGCCTTTTTTCAAAAGCTGCGCACCGGCGCGGTTCTCAGCCCTCCTGAATGTTTTTATTATACGCTTCCCGAACCGCTTTTGCAAGCTGATCGGCACAGGAGGTGGGTCTTCTGCCGCAGGTGTTCCCGAGCAGCTTTCCCTCGATCTCCTCCACGGCCGCGCCTTCCAGCAATTTGGAGATCGCTTTCAGATTTCCGTCGCAGCCGCCGACAAACTCGATGTTGGTGATCACATTTCCGTTTATGTCAAAGCGGATGGCCTGCGAACAGGTATTTTCGGTTTTGTATTCGTAACGCATTACAGACACTCCTTTATTTTCTCTTTGAGCTTCTTCATGTCGGTCGGCTCAAACCGGGATACGATGTTTCCGCTTCGGTCGATCAGAAACTTTGTAAAGTTCCACTTGATATTGCCGTTGTTCTTGTAATCGGCATCCATCTTCTTGACAACACCCGTCAGGATCAGGCTCATGGGGCTGTGACCGAAGCCGCCGAAAGTGGTGTTGGCCGTCAGCCACTTGTACAGCGGGATGGCGTTTTCGCCGTTCACTTCCACCTTGGAAAACTGGGGGAAGGTGATGCCGTAGCGATCAGAGCAGAAGGAATGGATCTCCTCATCGGTGCCGGAAGCCTGCGCGCCGAACTGGTTGCAGGGGAAATCCAGGATTTCCAGACCCTTGTCCCTGCATTCATCATAAAGATCCTGCAGTTCATCATACTGGGGGGTGAAGCCGCAGGCTGTGGCCGTGTTGACGATCAGCAGCACCTTGCCGGCGTACTGAGAAAGGGCAACATCCGTACCGTCCTGGGCCTTGACGCAAAAATCAAAAGCGTTCATAAAGTTCCTCCTTGGTTTACTTTTTTCTTGTAAGTTTAAATTTTTGCTTTACTCTTATATTAAGAGTTGCTATAATCTTACCAGTCCGCTTTCTGCCTGTCAATTACGCAATTTTTAAAGAGCAGGTAACAAAATGTGGACTGATCAGGAGGTTAACCGATATGAGTGAACATGAAAACTGCCCCTGCACCGATCCCTGTCCCTTGCAGAAGGCCATGGATCTGCTGGGCGGCAAGTGGAAGATGTCGCTGATCTGCTCGCTGACGGCAGACGGCCCCACGCGATATAATGATTTAAAGCGCCGCATGCAGGGCATTTCCAATACGATGCTGGTGCGTTCGCTGCGCGAGCTGGAGGAAGCAGGGCTTGTGGCGCGCAGGGAGTATCTGGAGGTGCCTGTGCGTGTGGAGTATGAGACCACGGAGATGACACGCGAACTGCTTCCCATTCTGGCCAGCCTGGCCGGATGGGCCGTCAAGCTGCCGAAATAAAGAGAGCATCGCCCGGAAACGGGCGGACACGGCCCGGAGGTGAAGATCCGGTAAGCGCGTGTATAACACTGCTGTCATTTAGTTTATTGGGGGAGGGGTTTCCTTTGCAGAAGAAAAAGGATCTGCTGATCATCACGCTTATTTATCTGTTCGCGTTCGCGGTGGGCGCTGCCGCGGCCGCGCTGGTGCAGACGGTCATGCTGCAGCTTTTTGTGTTTGATATCGCGGCCACGGTCGTCGTGTTTGTTTTCTCGGTGCTGTATCATAATTCCAGCGTGTATGATCCCTATTGGTCGGTCACGCCGATGTTCATGTCCGTCTGGCTGTTCATCCGCGAGCAGGCTTTTTCGCCCATGCAATTATTGCTGCTGATCGTTTTCAACGCTTGGGGTCTGCGGCTCACGCTGAACTGGATCTCCGTCTTTACGGATTTTTCATACGAGGACTGGCGTTACCGCCATTATCGCGCTGTCACGCCGAAGCCGCTCTGGCAGGTGGTCAATTTCTGCGGCATCCACCTGATGCCCACTCTGGTGGTCTTCGCCGGTATGCTCCCGCTGTTTGAGATCGCGAAGACCCCCATGTCTGTTTTCGCGCTGCCCGGCATCCTTGTCATCGCGCTGGGCATCGCGCTGGAATACTACGCGGATCGGCAGATGCACGCCTTCCTCGCGGAAACAAAAGAAAAGGTCGCCTGCAGAAACGGGCTGTGGTCCCGTTCCCGTCATCCCAATTATCTGGGGGAGATCACCGTATGGCTGGGCGTTTATCTGGCCATGCTGCCCTTCGCGCCGGAAAAATGGGTTTACGGCGCGGGCGCGCTCAGCATCGCCGTGATGTTCAATGTCGTTTCCATTCCGCTGATGGAAAAGCGCCAGATGAGCAGAAGAGCGGATTATCAGCAGTACCGGCAGACGACCCCGCGGCTGCTGATCCTGCCGGGACGGGGAGCACGGACAGCCGATCCCGGTCTGCCAAAGCAGCGTTTCTTCTGAGTATCCTGAAACAAACCCTGTCATGATATATAAAAAACACAGGTTCCCGCGCCGTTTGGGAGGCGGAGGAGCCTGTGTTTTTGTGTGGTCGTTTTTACAGTTCAATGTCGTTTTCGCCCACGATCTTCAGATCCATCTCCGTAAACACGGCGGTGAAGCTGGAGTTGCCGGGGCTGCAGGCATACACGCCAAAGCTGATCTCGCCCTCGCACTTCTCCATATGGAACATGCGGAGCATATTGAAGGTGATGCCGTCCGCGGAGTTTTCCAGCATAAAGTCGGTGCCGCTGCGAACCATACGGTACCACATCTCGGTGACGGACGCGTCCACCGCCGTGCAGGCCCAGTCGGAATAACCGCGGTTGGTGGCGACACTGCCCAGGTGCTTGATCTTGTCATTTTCACATTCGATGGAGGCCTTGAACCAGGTCTCGGGATCCAGATGCATCACAAGACCGCACTGATCGTACTGTGCCTTGCCTTCAAAGGCGGTCCTGACAGTGAAGACGAAATGCTGTTCCGCGGTCTTCATCTGCAGCACCGGGGCATTGTCCTTACCGGGGGCGCCAAAGGTGCGCTGCCACAGATCGGTCTCCGGACGGGTCGTGATCTCGATCCGGTCATTGCTGATCCTGCAGGGCAGAGGTTCCGGGGTCCATTCAAGTCTGGATGTGTCAAACATGCTGTTTCCTCCTGTGTGCTCTGAAAAATCGACGAGGATCAGGAAAGGGCCGGATCGGCCGATGAAAAAAGCGGCCCGGGAGGAAGCGTTTGCCGCGCTCCCGTTGATCTGTCCGTGTCCTGTTCGGCGCGTGTATATCCGGATGAAGTCCGGGATCCGCGCTGTAAAAAGTATAGGGGCGCGGCGGCGAAAAGTCAATAAAGCCATGCCGGCACAGGGCGATATCCTGGAAGATAAAAACCATCCGCCCGTTATCAGCAGGCGGATGATTGATATTATATGATTCTTTATTACTTGTTCACGCAGCACTTGACCACATAACCGGTAACACCATTCGCGGTGCGCACCTGATAATAGGCGTTGCTCTCGGCGATGACGGTCAGCACATCGCCCTTGTACAGGTAAGCCAGAATGGTGGAACCGGTAGAGGCCTTGGCGCGCAGGTTCACATGTCCGCCCGCGCCGTTGGAGGGAGCGGCAGTCACCTTGAAGCGGGTGACGGTGTGGAATTCCTGAGGGGCCAGCGCGGGATCATTGGCGCTGACATAGAAGTCATTCACATAACCCTTGACGGTTTTGCCGTCGATGCGTACGGAGACCTTCAGCCAGGAGGCGTTCGCGCGGCCAAGCACGGTGAGGGTCTTGCCGTTGCCCATCCGGGCCAGCACACGGGAATTGGTGTTGGGTTCAGCGCGCAGGTTCAGCATTTTGCCGTCCGGGCAGGATACATACATGAGGTCATTCCTGGCAGCTTCAGCGGAAGCAAAGGTTACGGGAACGATCGCGAGGATCGCGAGCATCAGAGCCATCATCATCACAGCAAACTTTTTCATAACAGGGTCCCTCCTTGCCTTTCGGCGTTTACTTTCTCTCTTCTCTTGTCAGCAGGTTTCCTTGTCCTCCTGACAGTGCCTATTATAGTTGAACCCCTATCGCGGATAAATCGCCGTATCGTTTCTCTTTCATTTATCGCGCGTATAATTTCTTTTCGTTTTCGTTTAATAATCGGAGGGGAAGGATCAGGCGGAAGAGCAAGCAAAAAAGGACTCCGGGGGGAGTCCGTTCTGCTTAATATGCGGCTTGCCGTTCCCTCAGGAACAGGCTCAGGTCAGTAAAAAATGCAGCGCACGGTTATATTTGGCCTGCCGGTCAACATCCTTCAGCGTTACCCGCGGCAGACGGCTGAGATTGCTATTATCGATCAGGTCGCTGATCTTCACCATCCTCGCTACGGGATTGCTCTTGGCTCGTGCCACATAGTCATCATATGCTTCGTCCTCACGGTGTGTCATGCAATTGATGGCGTGAGCTGTGTCCTTGCCAAAGACGGTGGCAATGTCCTATACGGTTGTTTTCGTGTCCTCAACTGTATCATGAAGCCATGCGACCACCTTCTCTTCTTTCAAGACAACACGCGAAGCCACACGGGAGAGATGTTCTTCATACGGCAATCCTGCTTTGTCAACCTGACCAATGTGTGCTTTTAATGCAAATGCTTTTGCCTTCTCGACATCTGTATTGTACATACGGCTGCTTCCTTTCTCCTGTGCTGGGGTTGCATTTATTATATCACATTATTATGCGGAAGAAGTCGCCTCGCAGGAGACAGTGTTGAATTGTTCAAGATATTCTTTGGTCTCACATCTATTGTAAACCTACAATGATATAATGAAGATATGAAAATCGTGATTGTAAGATGGAGGAAAAAATGGTATTATATTATTAATAGATACTGCTGTGGGGGAAAACAAAATGAAACGATATTTGTCCGCGATGATCTGTATAGTGATGCTGCTGTGCATGATGCCGTTTGGAACGGTACAGGCAGATGATTTGGGCAGCATCAAGTGGAAATGGATCGGTACACTTTGGGTGACAGATGCGAGTGACTGGTATTATCCGGCCAGAAAAGATCTGGAGATACTGTGTTCTTATGTAATGGAAGATATCAAAGAATAGGGAACCAATGAAACAAAAAGCATCATGGACCAAGCCTTAAACAGCGGGGAGATTTACTTTGGTGTATAGCCGGCTTACTATAAAAATGGAAAAACAAGAACAATTGTTGTCATGTATTGCTTTGGCACGTCAAAAGTCATTGCTTTTGCAGGGATTTTCTATCTTGATGATCTAAAGTCAAGTAAGCCCTCTATTTCGGTCGATAGCAGAAGCGAAAAGGATTCGACATACAAGTCCGCGATCAATGACCGAAGCTGGGTATACAAGATGAATACGTCAGATCTGAAGCGGTACCTTTCGATCATGGGTTATAATAATACCCCCACCCCGAGGCCGACCAAAACACCGACCCCCAAGCCTACGCCGAGCCCTACGCCCACACCCAGCCCAAAGCCGACCGCGACAGCAGCGCCGGTGCAGGTGATCAACGGGTTGCCGATGGTGCATGTGACCAACACGCCTACGCCCAGCCCGACGCCGACTCCCAGTCCCACACCTACACCCACGCCGAGCCCCACGCCCAGCCCGACCCCCATTCCGATGGAGGCTCTGAAGCGCGTGGATGATATGACGGACACTACCCTTCAATACAGTGAGAATAACTTTAATTTTGAAGGAAACCTGTACAATGTGTATCAGTATACGATGCCGGGCGACAGGGACGCGTTTTTGAACGCGTATCGGCAGAGCGCGGAAGCAATGAAATACACGGTGACCGAGGATAATGAACTGGGCACCCCCGCGATGCGCCTGACCGACCTGAACGGCAATACTGCCCTGCTGCTGTATGACTACGGCGGCGTGATGATGCTGATGGTGCCGCTGAATATGGATTACGGCAAGGCCAAGCCGACCGCAACACCGAGCCCCTCGCCTACACCCAAGGTGACAGCCACCCCGACCCCGGCAGTAGTGAAGAAGACGATCACGAAACAGGTGATCACCATTGACAGCGGTTCGTTTATCCGTTCCGGTCCGGGAGGCAGTTATGAACAGGTTGGAGCAACCGGACAAAGAAGCCAAACCACAGAATTGCTTGGTCAGATGACAAGTAATGGTGAAACATGGTATAAGATCGTTTGGGATGACTGTGCAGAAGCGTATGTACATTCTTCTCGTGCGGGATCACCGGAAACAAAATCCGAGACAGTATATACCTATAAAGGGAAGCAGTATATTACCTTCGGCCATTATGAACAGGACAATAATACGAACAACGGAAAAGAACCGATCGAGTGGATCATTTTGGATTATGACGCAAAGAATAATCGCGCGCTGGTGATCAGCCGGTATGGACTGGACGCGCATCGGTTTGACGCGAGTACCTATCAGGGTTGGGATAAGAGTGAGATCCGCGGCTGGCTGAACAGCACCTTCTTGAACACGGCGTTTACCGCAGCGGAACAGAAGGCAATTGCGACCACGACCGTCAAGACCGGCAATAATGATGAATGGGTAGCGCACGATAAAAAGATGGGCTGGAGTTACGATACAGTCAACGGCGGAGCGGATACGCAGGATAAAGTATTCTTGCTGAGCGTTGAGGAAGCCATGGCGTATGGTGGATACAGCACGCTTGAGGATTTCTTTAAAAAGAAAACAGACAAAATGAAGGTGTTGCCGACCAAATACGCATTAGTGCAGGGTGCTGATACATATGGCGACTACAAGTTGAACGGTGTGGGGTGCTGCTAGTGGTGGCTGCGTTCGCCCAGCGGCGAGAGTAAGTTCGGGTCCTTCGTTTACTACGATGGCAGTCTTGTCAGCAGCTTCGTGGACAGCACACTAGCGGTGCGGCCAGCATTCTGGCTTAATCTGGATTCTATTATCCCTTAATGAAAGAGAGCGAAGCGAACGGAATCTTTTGCTCTGAGGGAGCGATATCGTGGTGTGGGAACGATGCGATGAGTGATCATCGCATCGTGACACGCACGCGCTGCAAAATTTCGTTAAGAAATTTTGCTACATCTTGACTGATAATCTCCGCCTCCGCAGAGGCGGTCCTTGCAGGGGAGAAGTCAGGGAATTGAATGGGACCTGATCATCCGGCAGGAATGACATTTCTATCATATGAAATTGTACGGAACGGCTGAATGGCCGGTTCCAACGCGGCGGGGAGAGATCCCCGCCGTTTTTATGGATATGGATGAAAGGAAAGTTAGAATCGAGCAACACCATCCGATCATAGCAAAAGCAAGAAACCTGCGACGATCACAATAGGCTCTCTCCTGCAGCCGAAAAATCCTTCTCCAAACATCCCCCCGAAAAGACAGGTTTGACAATCTCTTGCTGTGAGCGGTATAATAATTTCCGTGTCGGTCTGTCCGGCATTGAGGAGGGAATTTCATATGATCAATGTGCCCGAGATATTCGGCAGCATGGTCTTCGGAGAGAGGGAGATGAAGGCCAGACTGCCGGAGGAGACGTATATTCGTCTTCAGAGGACCATTCACCTGGGAAAGCGCCTAGATATCTCATTGGCCAATGAGATCGCCGAGGCGATGAAGAACTGGGCCGTCGAAAAAGGCGCCACCCATTTCACCCACTGGTTTCAGCCGCTGACCGGAGTGACGGCTGAGAAACACGACAGCTTT
>CALCTW010000027.1 GCA_937907055.1 uncultured Clostridia bacterium
ACATCCTCCTGAGAGGCAAAGGCCATTTCCATATCCAGCTGATAGAACTCGCCGGGGCTGCGGTCGCCGCGGGCATCCTCGTCACGGAAGCAGGGAGCGATCTGGAAATAACGGTCAAAGCCGCTGGTCATCAGCAGCTGCTTGAACTGCTGGGGCGCCTGCGGCAGCGCGTAGAACATGCCGGGATGCTTACGGGCGGGCACCAGATAGTCACGCGCGCCTTCGGGAGAAGAAGCGGTGAGGATGGGGGTCGTGATCTCCAGGAAGTCATGGCTGATCATGGCAGCGCGCAGAGCGGCCACCACATTGCAGCGCATGATGATGTTCTTCTTCACTTCGGGATTGCGCAGATCCAGATAACGATACTTGAGGCGCGCGGTCTCATCGGCCTCGCGGCTGCGGTTGATCTGGAAGGGCAGTTCATTGTAGCGGCAGCGGCCCAGCACTTCCACGCTGTCCGGCACCACTTCGATATCGCCGGTATCCATCTTGGGGTTCTTGGCGCTGCGCTCGCGCACGGTGCCGGTTACGCTGATGACCGTTTCCTTGTTCAGGGCGGTCAGGGTCTTGATGATCTGTTCATCTTCGGCCACGATCTGGGTGGTGCCGTAAAAGTCGCGCAGCACCACGAAGGCCAGATTGCCGCCCACTTCGCGGATGTTTTCCATCCAGCCGCTCAGTTTCACCTGCTTGCCCGCATCGGTCACGCGCAGCTCATTGCAGGTATGCGTTCTGTTCTGCATCATTGTCTTTACCCCTCGATCATTTCTTTAATGGTTTGGGCCGCATCGGCAACGGGCACGGTCCGCTCCTCTTTGGTTGCCATGTTCTTCAGCTTCACACAGCCGCCCGCCGCTTCGTCATCACCGATGGTGGCGCTCACGGGCGCGTTTAACTTATTGGCATACTTGAACTGCGCCTTCAGGCTGCGGCTGCAGTGATCCATATCCGCTTTCACGCCGGACCTGCGCAGCAGTTCGGTCAGTTCAAAGGCCTTCAGGCCGTTTTCACCCATATAGGTGACAAACACGTCATACAGACGAGGCTCGGGGATCTGAATGCCCTCCTGCTCCAGCAGCATCAGCACACGTTCAATGCCCATGCCGAAGCCCACAGCAGGCAGCGCGGGACCGCCCAGCTGCTCCAGCAGGTTATCATAGCGCCCGCCGCCGCAAACGGTGAGATTGCCGTCCTTGGTGGTGGTGATCAGTTCAAAAACGGTCTTGGTGTAATAGTCCAGGCCGCGCACGATGCGGCTGTCGACACGGTACGGAATACCGGCCGCGTCCAGGCACTTCTTCAGCTGTTCAAAATGCGCCTTGCAGTCATCGCACAGCACATCCAGCATGCTGGGCGCGTCCTTCACCAGCTCCTGGCACTTCTTTTCCTTGCAATCCAGCACACGCAGAGGATTGCGCTCAAAGCGGCCGCGGCAGGTCTCGCACAGGCCATCCAGACGATCCGCCAGATATTCCTTCAGCATGGCGTGATACTTTGGACGGCATTCCGGGCAGCCGATGGAGTTGATATTGACGGAAAGATTCTTTACGCCCAGATCCCCCAGCAGACGGAAAGCCAGCAGGATCAGCTCGGCATCCGTGGTGGCATCCTTCGCGCCGAAGCACTCCAGACCAAACTGGTGATGCTCACGCAGACGGCCGCTCTGGGGGGCTTCATAACGGAAAATAGGGGCAGCCAGATAATACATCTTGCAGGGCAGCGGCTCGTTGAAAAGGCCGCTCTCGATGAAGCTGCGGGCGGCGCCGGCCGTGCCCTCCGGCTTCAGGGTGATGGAACGGTCGCCCTTGTCCTTGAAGGTGTACATTTCCTTCTGCACGATATCGGTGGTATCGCCCACACCGCGCAGGAAAAGCTCGGTATGCTCAAACACAGGTGTGCGCACCTCACGGTATCCCGCCAGCGCGGCAGCCCTGCGCATTTTCGTTTCAACAAATTGCCATTGATAACTGTTGGTCGGCAGCACATCCTTGGTGCCGCGGGGACATTGCGTCAGCATTGTGGTTCCTCCTTAACAGCTGCGTATAAGCACGCTTTGTACATTATAACACATATCCCCGCCGATTGAAAACACCAAATTACAGCCAAAACGCAAAATCCGGCCCCCGAAGGAGCCGGATCCTTATCAGATTTGTGCCCGAGAGAATAGTTCGATCATATAAGTCAATTGCCGTTCGAACCCTCAGCCGTCGGCATTACGATACAGATCTCCCCTGCCGCGTTTACAGAAAACTGCATCCGCAGATAATAAA
>CALCTW010000028.1 GCA_937907055.1 uncultured Clostridia bacterium
GATAAAGTTACCAAACGTGACGGGAAAGTCGTTCCCTTCGACATCAGCAAGATTGCTGAAGCCATCCGCAAGGCCTTCGATGCCACCAACACCGAATACAATGACAATATTATTGATTTTCTTGCCCTCAAGACCACTGCCGACTTCGGCAGCAAGGTAAAGAACGGCTGTGTTTCCGTGGAAGATATTCAGGACAGTGTCGAAACCGTTCTTTCCCGCGGCGGATATGAGCAGGTTGCCAAAGCCTATATTCTTTACCGCCGTCAGCGTGAAAAACTCAGAAACGCCAACTCTTCCTATCTCGATTATAAAGAGACCGTTGACAAGTACCTCAACATTGAAGACTGGCGCGTCAAGGAGAATTCAACGGTCACGTACTCCGTCGGAGGACTGATTCTTTCCAACTCCGGCGCAATCACGGCCAACTACTGGCTTTCCGAGGTCTATGACGAGGAAATTGCCAATGCCCACCGCAACTGCGACCTCCATCTGCATGACCTGTCAATGCTGACGGGTTACTGCGCAGGCTGGAGCCTCAAGCAGCTTATTCAGCAGGGGCTCGGAATCCCCGGAAAGACGAATTCCTCTCCTGCCAGCCATCTCTCCACGCTCTGCAATCAGATGGTCAATTTCCTGGGCATCATGCAGAACGAATGGGCCGGCGCGCAGGCGTTCTCCTCTTTCGATACCTATCTGGCGCCCTTTGTGAAGGTGGATCACCTTACCTACAAAGAGGTCAAGCAGTGCATCCAGAGCTTCATTTACGGCGTGAACACCCCCAGCCGCTGGGGCACGCAGGCCCCCTTCAGCAACATCACGCTGGACTGGACTGTCCCCAAGGATCTGGAAAACCTGCCCGCGATCGTCGGCGGCAAGGAAATGGATTTCACCTACGGTGATTGCAAGGCCGAGATGGATATGGTCAACAAGGCCTTCATCCAGATCATGATCGAGGGTGACGCCAACGGCCGCGGCTTCCAGTACCCCATCCCCACCTATTCCATCACCCGTGATTTCGACTGGAGCGAGACCGAGAACAACAAGCTGCTGTTTGAAATGACCGCGAAGTACGGCACGCCCTACTTCAGCAACTACATCAACAGCGATATGGAGCCCAGCGATGTGCGCAGCATGTGCTGCCGTCTGCGTCTGGATCTGCGTGAACTGAGAAAGAAGAGCGGCGGCTTCTTCGGCAGCGGTGAAAGCACCGGTTCTGTCGGTGTCGTCACCATCAATATGCCCCGTCTGGCCTACGAAGCCAAGGATGAGAAGACCTTCTATCAGAACCTTGACAAGCTCATGGATATCGCCGCCCGCAGCCTGAAGACCAAGCGTACGGTCATCACCAAGCTGCTGGATGCCGGTCTGTATCCCTACACCAAGCGTTATCTGGGCACCTTCGCCAACCACTTCAGCACCATCGGTCTGGTGGGCATGAACGAAGCCTGCCTGAACGCCGCCTGGCTGAAGCAGGACCTGACCCATGAACAGGCGCAGCGCTTCACACAGGATGTGCTCAATCACATGCGCGAACGCCTGAGCGATTATCAGGAGAAGTACGGCGATCTGTACAACCTGGAAGCCACGCCCGCGGAAAGCACCACCTATCGATTCGCCAAGCATGATAAGGAACAGTATCCTGATATCATCACGGCCAATATGAACGGCGCTCCCTACTACACCAACAGCAGCCATCTGCCGGTGGGCTACACGGAAGACATCTTCAGCGCGTTGGATATTCAGGACAATCTGCAGACCCTGTACACCAGCGGCACCGTCTTCCACGCGTTCCTGGGTGAAAAACTGCCCGACTGGAAGGCTGCCGCCACGCTGGTGCGCAAGATCGCCGAAAATTACAAGCTGCCCTACTACACCATGAGCCCCACCTATTCCATCTGCAAGGATCATGGCTATCTGAACGGTGAACAGTTCACCTGCCCCATCTGCGGCGCGAAGACGGAGGTCTACAGCCGTATTACCGGTTACTATCGTCCGGTGCAGAACTGGAACGACGGTAAATCGCAGGAGTTCAAGGACAGAAAGGTCTACAACATCGGCAACAGCCATCTGACCCATACCGGCCCCATCGAAGACACGCCTGCCTGCTGCTGCGAAGCGCCTGCCACTGAAGCACAGGCCCCGCAGGCCGCCCCCAAGGCCATGCTGTTCGTCAGCGCCACCTGCCCCAACTGCAAGCTGGCCATGGCGCAGCTGGATAAAGCCGGCTTTGCCTACGAAAAAATGCTGGCGACCGAGCACACCGATCTGGTCGCGCAGTACGATGTCAAGCTGGCCCCCACGCTGATCGTGACTGACGGTGAAAACTTCTCCAAGTTCAAGGGCGTCAGCGAGATCAAGGGTTATCTGAACAGTCTGAAATAATACACAAAGAATCCATGGACGCGGCAGGCAAGTCTGCCGCGTCCATGATCATACGGAGAACAGGATGGACGATATCATTGTGATCGGCGGCGGCCCCGCCGGTATGACAGCGGCCCTGTATGGCCTGCGCAACGGGAAAACCGTGCGTATCATTGAAAAGAACGGTTTCGGCGGGCAGATCACGAACAGCCCCAAGGTGGAAAATATCCCCGGCTTTCTCAGCATGAGCGGCAACGAATTCGCCGATCGCATGATGGATCAGATCATGCAGCAGGGCGCGGAGCTGGAATTTGAAAACGTGACCGCCGTGCAGGATCACGGCGCTTACAAAACTGTGATCACGGAAGACGGCAATACCTTTGAAGGGCGCGCTGTGATCCTCGCGACCGGCGTTAAGCACCGTCTGCTGGGTCTTCCCGGCGAAGAGGAACTGATCGGCGAAGGCATCAGCTTCTGCGCGGTGTGCGACGGTGATTTCTACACCGGCAAGGAGGTCTGCATGATCGGCGGCGGCAACAGCGCCCTGCAGGAGGCAATCCTGCTGGCCGGAAAGTGCAGCAAGGTTACCGTCATTCAGGATCTGCCCATGCTGACCGGCGAAATGAGGCTGCAGGAGACCCTGAAAAAGAATGCCAATGTCACCGTGCGCACCGGTATGAAGGTGGAAAAGCTGATCACAGAAGACGGGCGTTTCCGCGGGATCACCGTGACGGAAAAAGAGACCGGCACCCAAAGCGATATTCTCTGCGACGGTCTGTTTGTAGCCATCGGGCTCATCCCGCAGAATGACCCGTTCAAAAATCTGACAGATCTGAACGCGCAGGGCTATTTTGACAGCGATGAACGCTGCCTGACCCGTACACCGGGCGTTTTCACCGCCGGTGACTGCCGCGCCAAGAGCATTCGTCAGGTGACCACCGCCTGTGCTGACGGGGCCGTAGCTGCCATTGCTGCCTGTAACTATCTGCGCTGATGGTTCCTGAAGCGCCCGTCTTTTAGGTATCTCGCCCGCTGTTTGGGCAT
>CALCTW010000029.1 GCA_937907055.1 uncultured Clostridia bacterium
CTTGCGGTCGATCTGGGAAATGGGCTTGCCGTCAAAGAGGATCTCGCCCGACCAGGGCTGATACAGGCCGGAGATCAGCTTGGCCAGCGTGGATTTGCCGCAGCCGGAGGGGCCTACGAAGGCCACCTTCTTGCCGGGCTCCAGCGTGAGATTGAAATCCTTGAGCAGCGGCGGCGCCAGACGGGCGTAGCCGAAGGTGACATTTTTCATCTCAAGGCGTCCGCTCAGTTTGCCCACGACCTCTTCGCTTTCGTTTTCACTGCTGCTGAACACAACGTCATCGGGGTAGTTCATTACGTCATCCAGGCGTTCCATCTGCACGGTCATTTCCTGAATGGTCTGTCCCGCGCTGATCAGCGAGATGGCAGGACCGTAGAAGGAGGAGACGATGCCCTGGAAGGCCATGACCATACCGACGGTGAATTCACCCTGCAGTACCAGATGGATGCCAAGCCCCATGATAATGAGCTTGGACAGGCTGACGCTGAGGCTGGGGATGATGCCCAGATACTGATTCATGCGGGCGTAATTGACCTTTTGCCGGTTCACGCTTGCCTGCAGGCCGCTCCACTGCTCAAAATAGCCGTCTTCAGCACCGCAGGCCTTTAACGTTTCCACCATGCCGATGCCGGAGACCGTGCTGGAGGCCAGCTTGCCGCTGTCACGGGCCTGCACGCGCATGATATTGGTGCGTTTGTGGGAGATATAACGGGACATGCCCAGATTGATGATGACGGAGAGGACACCGACGAAGGCCAGCAGCACATTGTAGCGTATCATGACGATCAGGTAGAAGGCCATCATACCGGCATCCAGCACGAGCGGCGCCAGGGTTTTGATCAGCGCGCCGGCAATGCCCGCGTTGGTCGCCTGACGGGAGGCGATATCGCTGGCGAGGCGCTGGCTGAAGAAGTGCATGGGCAGATGCAGGACTTTCCACAGATAGGAGGAATTGCCCACCGCGGCCATTTTACCTTCGATCTTGACGGAATAGATGCACTGGATGAAGTCGATAAACAGCTTGACCAGCGCGAAAACGCCAAACAGGATGAAGAACCCCTTCACGAAGGGCGCGGGCGCCCCGGCCAGCAGCTGATCCATAAACACGCGCGAGAAGGCGGGCTCGATGATGGACAGCAGCGAGGCGATGACGGTGGTCAATACCACGAAGGTCAGCGCGGTGCCGGTGCCCTGAAGGCGCTGCTTGGCGAAGGCAAGGATGGATTTCTTTTTGCCGGAGGGCTCAAAATCCTCGCCCGGCTCAATGACGATGACGACACCGGTGAACTGCTGATCGAATTCTTCCATGGTGACCCTGACGGAGCCGCGGGCCGGGTCGTTCAGATAGGCCATGTTATTGCGGAAGCCGTCCAGCACCACAAAGTGATTAAAGCCCCAGTGAATGATGCAGGGGAAGGGCCCTTCCTCCTGCAATCCTTCCACATCCACGCGGAAGGCACTGGCCTTGAAGCCGTGGCTGCGGGCGGCCAGCAGGATATTCTTCGCGCTGGAGCCGTCACGGGAAACGGCGCAATCCTGACGCGCCTGCTCCAGCGTGAGCCATTTGTCAAAGTAGGCGGAGACCATGGCAAGGGACGCGGCCCCGCACTCTGTCGCCTCCAGCTGCATGATGACGGGCACCTTGGCCACGCCCTTCAGCAGCAGTTTTTTTGCTTCTTTTGATTTTCTGGATCTCATCTGTACATCCTCCGTGTCAGTTGATGATGTACTTGATGGGATTGACGGTTTCGACCGTGATCTGGCCGCTGTATACGCCGGGCAGCAGGGGCGCGTCCACGGTCAGCGGCGCGACGATCGTACCCATTTCCAGAGAGCCCGCGCGGCGCACGTTGATGTTCATCTCCTCCGTGACCAGCTGGGAGGCATAGCCGACATCCGTCAGAGGGTACTTTTCACCCGCGATGGTCACGGAACCGCCGGAAAGCGCGCTCTTTTTCTGCTCGCCGGGCACATAGCATACCACCACGCCGTCAGAGGCTTCCACCGCCACGTTCATGGTGATGTTGATCTGCCCGAAGATCATCCATACAATGCCGCCGATGAGCAGCACGATGACGGCGAGCAGCGGCAGCCACACGCCGGGACCGGTCACGGTGAGATACTGATCCAGCTGCTCGGGGGAGGAGATCCTGTTCAGGGCCTTTTTTCTGAAGATGGATTCCTTCTGGGTGCTTTTCTGTTCTTCCATGAGGCATTCCTCCTGTGAAAATATATTTCTGATGTTGAACCGTCCGCGGGGTCTTTCGCGCGTGTTTTTTAGGAAAATCTCCCGGAAAACAGATATCTCCCGATGCCATTTTCCGAAATATGGACTTTGAGCGCTTACAGAACCCCATTTTCTCTTATATTATAAGAAATCCGGGGTATCATTGCAAGTGTTTTCTCATCGTGACGGGCGAATGGAAGAGCGAGACCGCGCCCCGCGCGGCAGGGGCGGAATGACGGCCCCCCGGCGGAGGAGAGAAGGCGGAGAAATGTAGACAGAAGCGGTTTTTACGATTATAATAACAGACAGAATATCCCTTTCGTGCCCTGAAAACGGCACGCACTGCTGCAGTTCCTTCTTTAAGAAATGATGATGCCGGGAGTAATGGATGAATCCCCTCCCGGACCGGAGGCTTTATTGAATCGTTTGCTGGATAAATTAAAAAATCTGTTCGGACGGCGCAAGGAGATGCGCCGCCAGTTCCGCTGGATCGTTGAAAAGGCGCGGCCCTGCATGCCGAGGCTGATCGTGCTTTTTCTGCTGCAGTCGCTGGGCTCGGTCATCTCCATCGTGCTGACACTGGTGAACAAGCAGATCATCGATCACGCCATCGCGCAGGCGGGTTTCTTTGATACGCGCGCCTTTGTGCTGCTGGTGGCGCTGACGCTGATCAATATCCTGATGGGCGCGGGCATCCATTACGCCGCCATGCTGATCAGCGAACGGTATACCTTCCTGCTGCGCTCGCAGCTGTATGACCGTATCCTGCACAGCAAATGGCACAGCCTGAAGCGTTATCATTCCGGCGATATCCAGACCCGTCTGACCGGGGATATGGATATTGTTTCGGGCGGTATCACAGGCCTTGTGCCGGAGCTCCTGGCCATGGTGCTGCGCCTGGTGCTGGCGTTTGTCATTCTGGTGCGTTTTGATGTGATGCTGGCGCTGGCTGCCCTGCTGCTGGGGCCGCTGGGCTTGCTGTGCAGCATGTTTTTCAGCGGACGCATGCACAAATATCAGGTGCAGGCGCGTGAAAATGAATCCAAAATGCGCAGTTTTATGCAGGAGACCACGGAAAATACCATCGTGATCAAGGCGTTCTCCATGGAGGATGAATCTTTAAAGCGTTTTTCCCGTCTGCGCGCGGAACGACTGGCCATCGTGCGCAAGCAGGGGCTCGTCAGCGGCGCCAGCCGTCTGGCCATGAACATGGTGTTCTCCACGGGGCATATGCTGGCCTTCGGGTGGGGCATCCTGCGCGTATCAAAGCTGTAGATCACCTATGGTACCATGAGCGTGTTCCTTTCGCTGGTCAATCAGATCTCCGGGCCCATCATGGGCATGGGAAATATCCTGCCGCGCCTTATCGGGGTGCTGGCGGCAGCCGGACGGGTGATGGAACTGGAGGAGATGGAGGCGGAGCAGCCGAAGGAGGAACTGCCCCTTTCCGGCGCGACGGGCGTATGCCTGCAGGATGTGAGCTTTACCTATGATAAGGACATGGCGGAGCAACTGCCGGTGCTGAAGCATGTATCCCTTGAGATCCGCCCCGGCGAATCGGTGGCGCTGGTGGGAGTGACCGGCTCCGGCAAGACCACCATCGCGCGGCTGCTGCTCAACCTGATCGAGCCGGAAAGCGGCTGTGTGCTGTTTACAGACGCGAATGGGCAGCAGGTGCAGGCATCGCCCTCCACACGCGGCCTGATCGCCTATGTGCCGCAGGGCAATACGCTGTCCTCCGGTACATTAAGGGAAAACCTGCTGGCCGGCGGGGAAGCATCGGATGAAGTGATCCGGAGCGCCCTGATGACGGCGGAAGCGGGCTTCGCGCTGGAACTGGGGCTGGACGCGGTCATTGGGGAGCGCGGCATCGGGCTTTCGGAGGGGCAGGCGCAGCGTCTGGCCATTGCCCGCGCGCTGATCCGCGGGGCGGGCTTCCTCATTCTGGACGAGGCCTCCGCCAGCCTGGACATGGAAACGGAGCAGAAGATCATGATGAACCTGCGCCGCGCGCGGCAGGGCATCACCTGCCTGGTCATCACGCACAGGCCTTCGCTGCTGGCCATCTGTGACCGCTGTTACCGTGTGAAGGAAGGCTGCGTGACAGAGGTGAACAAGCGGGATCTTCCGTCTGAATGGCGTGATCTTGCAGCTATTGAAGAATAAATGTGAAAACAGAGGAGCCTTCCGAATGAAAAAGACAGCGGAGAAGAACGGGATCAAGAAACGCCACGGGCTGATCGCCGTCATCTGTACGGCCATCATCCTGATCACGCTGGCGGTCACGATCTCCGTTTCACTGGTCAATTATCAGCAATACCGTGAAGCTATTTCGGAGATCTATACCGATAACGCCCTCGCCACTGCCAGGATGATCGAAGGCAGCATGCCGCAGACGGAATGGAAAAAAGTGAAGCGCCAGGTGGAGCGCTGGCGGGAGGATCTCATCGATGATGACACCCTGCTGGCCGAGGCGGAGACCGGGGCCTTTTCATCTGCCATGACACAGATCCAGCAGATCACGGACAGCATGCAGCTGACGAACGTGACGATCTTTACGCTGGATCAGGAATGGATGCAGGAGATCACGGAAGCGGATTTTGCCCTGGAAGAGACCGGCTTTATGACCTTCATTATGGATTTCTATCCCTCGGATCGGGATGAAGTCACGTATGAGATCGGGGATATCGATATCTGGTGGGATGATTACGCGGGCTGCAATGATTACCGCGAGCTGTTCACGGAGATCATTGAGAGCGGTAAGCCCACTGTGCTGGAGGAGATCCTGCCGGACGGCACGATGCTGTATACCTATTATTATCCGATCTTTGTGCAGGATGAGTTTACGGCGATGGTGATGATCAGTCAGCCGGCGCAGGAGATCGAGGACTTTATCAGCGTATTCTTCCGCCAGTCGCTGGGGATCGGCCTTGGCATCACGGCGGTGCTGATCGTGCTGGCCATTGTGTTCTTTGCTTTGCGCGTGGTGCGCCCGCTGCGCCTGATCACCATGGAAACGGTGCAGTTTGTTTCCGATAACGCGGCGGTGTCGGATCAGCTTTCCAAAGTGCGCACAAGGGATGAGATCCAGCAGCTGGCGGAGAGCGTGCTGCAGATGGAGACTGATGTGCAGCACTATATCGAGAAGATCGAGAAAGTGACGGCGGAGGAAGAGCATATCCGTACTGAGCTGAACGTGGCTGCCCGTATCCAGGAGGATATGCTGCCGCGCGTGTTCCCGCCCTATCCCGATCGGGAGGAATTCAGCATTTATGCCTCCATGGACCCGGCCAAGGAGGTGGGCGGCGATTTTTATGATTTCTTCTTTGTCGATCCGGATCATCTGGCGCTGGTCATGGCCGATGTGGCCGGAAAGGGCGTACCGGCCTCCCTGTTCATGGTGATCGCCAAGACGCTGATCAAGACCCGCGCCCAGCAGGGTGGCTCGCCTGCGGAGATCCTGCAGGATGTGAACGCGCAGCTGTGCGACGGCAATGAAGAAAATATGTTCGTGACCGTGTGGCTGGCCATTGTGGACCTGCGCACGGGCAAGGGCGTGGCGGCCAATGCCGGCCACGAGCATCCCGTGCGCCGTGACACGGGCGATATCTACCGGCTGGTGGAGTATCGGCATTCCCCGGCGGTGGCGCTGATGGATTCCATCCGCTTCCGTGAGCATGAATTTGAACTGAAGCCGGGCGACCGCCTGTTTGTGTATACCGACGGCCTGCCCGAGGCGACGAACGCGCGGGATGAGTTGTACGGCACGGAACGCCTGCTGACGGTGCTGAACGCGCACCCGGATACGCCGACGGAGGGGGTGCTGCCCCTTGTGACGCAGGATGTGGCACGGTTTGTGGGCGAGGCCCCGCAATTTGATGACCTGACGATGCTGGTGTTTGAGTATCGGGGGAAAAAGGGGAAAGAATAAATACAGTGAAGACAGCAAGGATGATACATGCATGAACACAAAACCCATTACCATTCCCGAATGGCACGCGTGGGCAAAACAGGGCGCTTCCGTCCCCATGCGCATACCGATCAACGGTGTGAGCATGTACCCGGTCATCCGGCGCAACCGTGATATGGTGACGATCGTTCCGCTGGATCATGAGCCGGTGCCCGGGGAGATCGTGATGTTTGCCCAGCCGCAGCTGAACCGCTATGTGCTGCACCGTGTGTGGCAGGTGCGCGAAGGCCGCGTGCAGACCTGGGGGGACAACTGCGACAAGCCCGATGGCTGGATGCCGCGCGAGATGATCTGGGGACAGGCGATCCGCATTGAGCGCGGAAAGCGGGATATAAAGCCCGATCCTGCCCGCGGCATGCGCTGGGCCAAGGTGTGGCATCCGGTGGGAAAAGCGGTGCGGAAGGGAAGAAGTATGGCAGCAGGGGTGTATCGTAGAGTGAAGCGATTGATGCCCAAGGGAAATAAAGAATAAACAACGGAATAAATGAAGGTCAGCGGCATGGGCGGCTGACCTTTTGTATATACGGTGGTTCAAAAAGACTTGAGCGTATAGAATATACATAAATATACCTTTTGCTATAATAATATTGCAGTTTTGTAATTGCAATAATAAACTTTTTGTTATTGCACCGTGGATTTTATGATGGATATGCGTATATAGGGGTGAGCAGAGAAAAAGATACTCTGCGAGTGGAAAGGAGGAAATACGGTATGTCTATACTCTATGGTTAATTGTCAAAGGTAATTCAGGGTATGGAATGCTCGATCTTGTGCTTACTTCAAGGAATTACGGGTATATACAGTAAACTATCTTGTTCGGTATTTGCAAAATTTTCTTGACATTCTGAAGAAAATGTGATAAAAGAAATTGTAAAACATTATATTAATGAGATGTTTTGAGTATTATGCACGTATGCGGTTGTTAGCAAAAAGGAGTGTCTGACATTATATGAGCAAGCGAGTTTATACAAAGCCGGAAGTAGTTTTAGTTTCTATTGACTATTCTGATGTTGTTGCTGATTCTGAAAAACAGTATTTCAGTGATTATACATGGAATGGTGACTATTCTTCTTTCGGAGATAAGTGTACAACATCTTCCACGTTTTGGTGGGCTACGTATGAGGGTGGACCTTGCGTAAGTTAATCCGATTTCCTTATTGAAGAAGCTAAGATTGAGTACGAGACTTGTTATTAAAAGATAATAGAATGGAGGAATGTTACTATGGCAGAACGACAGGCGTTAAATCTTGATGAATTGGAAATGGTCGCTGGTGGAAGGATGAACATTCAGTATGATGGCAAGACTGGCGAAGGTGTAATTACAAGTACTGCTACTGGTGGTACCTATACTTTTAGTGGCTAGAATAAGGCAGCCATCTATGCTTACCTGTACTCAATGTCTGCAGGCACGACTGAAACGCAAGCTGTTAACGATCTGATCGCTAGGGGCTTGATTCGTTGATAATACTGAACTGTTACTGGGTTGAAAGTTTATCTTTCAACCCGCTTTTTTTGAGATAGTATGAGAAATAAATGGTCTGATTTTAACGAACGTATCATGGTACAGCAAGCGCAAAAGGTATTGCCCTATCATGTGACTTTTGAGTTAACACCAAAGTGTAACTTCAATTGCAAAATGTGTTATATCCATGAAACTACTGAGCATAGCATTGACTCAAGTACATTATTACCGGCAGAATTGTGGATTGATGCAGCAAAGGAGGCACGTCAGTTAGGTGCTTTGCTCATCGGTATGACCGGTGGTGAAGTTTTTACTCGGTCGGATTTTCAGCACATTTATGAAACAATCTATGACATGGGCTTTCTTGTAAATGTTTTGACTAATGGTTATTTGATAACCGACAAGGATATCAAGTGGTTATCGAGAAGAAAACCCAATCTGATGAAAATTACGCTTTATGGTGCCAGTGATGATACATATGAATGTGTGTGTGGTGTTAAACACGGATTTACCCGAGTAACTGAAAATATACTTAAACTTAAGAATGCTGGTATCCGGTTGAAAATCACATCTACGCTCATTAAGGATAATATCAACGATCTAGTTGCGATGCGTGAATGGGCAACTCAGCATGGATTTCCATTTAGCGCCAGTTCCAGCCTGTTCCAGCCTATCCGAGGCGCGACGCGTGATATCGAAGATATTAGGCTCGATGTGGGTTTGAATGGGCAACTGTCGGATGATATTTTGGCATTTCTTGATACGGTACCAACGAGCCGATTCTAGCCTTTCAGCCGGTGCCGATGCTATAATAATTCCTGTACTATTACTTGGCAAGGAAACCTTGTTGGATGTAACTTTATCAATACAGTCACAACCAAATATGAAAAAGGGCATTTTGTAGATAATTTTCGTATCCTATGGAGTCGTCTCAACCAAATCAAACTGCCTCGTCAGTGTGTTGATTGTAAGTTATTATCGTATTGTCTTCCCTGCCCAGGAAGGTTAGAGGGTGAATCCGGAAATCCAGAACTCATTTCATCATATATCTGTAGGATTGCTGAAGAACGACTCGTTAATGACTATAATAGAAGGAAAGGAGAATTGAAATGAGAGCAAAACAAGATTATATCATGCGTGAGGTTGGCGACGAGAAAATTTTAATTCCAGTCGGCGATGCTGCAGATAAGGTGAATGGTGTAATTGTTTTAAATGAGGTTGCTGCGGAGATATGGACACTCTTGTCTAGCGAACAATCAATAGATTCAATTGTCGAACAACTTTTAGAATTATTTGATGTAGACAAAGCAATATTACGGAATGATGTATAGGAATGCATTCAGAAATTCATTGATGTTGGCTGCATTGTAAAGTAATCGAAAAAGAATGCATATACTGGATTGTACTGGTATTGATAAGGAAAATAACTCGAGATATGATGACGACTTTTGCAATACGAATGGCCGGTAAAATCATTCAGATTTATCATCAATATGGTGCTGTACGCCTTTTGTGCAAAGATTATGTGACTGAGACATCATAGACCGATATGGTAGTACAGCTTGAAGACAAAGTATTACTCCGTGAAGCTGCTCGCTCTTCTATTCAACATCCGGCGTATTTGGAGTCTTTGGCTGTTTATCGAAGAGTATCGGAGATGTTGTTAACACATGACACCTTTCTTATGCACGGTTCTGTCATCGCCATCGACAATGAGGCTTATATGTTCACTGCGAAAAGCGGTACCGGAAAGACCACACATATCCGCAAGTGGTTGGAAAGGGTGCCGGAGGCGTTTGTGGTCAACGGTGACAAACCGCTCATCATTGCCGGTAAGGAAACGCCGCAGGCTTGCGGTACGCCATGGTGCGGCAAGGAACGCATGGGCACCAATGCTATTGTGCCGCTGAAGGCCATTGTGTTTATGGATCGTGCTGAGGAAAATGCCATTCGGCCCATCACATTTAAGCAGGCATTCCCACGTCTGCTTGAGCAGACACATCGCCCAGAGGATCCTGAACTGATGAGCAAAACATTGCAGCTGCTGGCTTCGCTCAATAATCGCGTGAAATTTTATCACTTTGACTTTAACAATTTCAAGGATGATGCCTTTGATGTGGCGTATCAGGCGCTGACCGGTAAGCAGCCACCCTGTAAGTAACGATGCACAGTATACCAGCGGAGTTTATCCCGCGTTGAAAACGATCGACTTATGCCGGTCGTTTTTTTGTACCCATTTTTACTGAGAATAAAGATTTATGTCATTGATTGTCCGGATCAATCGATATTTTGATTTACGGCATTACATCAATGAAATACAGCGGTGTTTTTATCAATAAAGTATCAATTCTGTGTAAGTGTCGGAAATGATTCCTGCACAGTTTACCCAAATGGCTCAGTGTTACATTCTGTGGCGTTGTCTGATGAAAACTAC
>CALCTW010000030.1 GCA_937907055.1 uncultured Clostridia bacterium
ACCAGTGATTTTTCTTCCGGTACCGATGGCTGGTATGCCCGCGGAACAGGGGAGACCAGGGTATCCGTGACGACGGACGGTCTTTATACGGAAGGAAGAACAGCCACCTGGAACAGTCCCGGCAGGGATTTCCCGCTGACGAACGGTGTGAGCTATGACCTGAGCGTGTGGATCTATCAGGATGAAAAGGATGTTGTTCCGTTCATTCTGTCTCTGGCGCGCACCAAGGACGGCAACGAAAGCTACGCGAATTTGGGCACCGCGGATGTGAAAAAGGGTGTATGGACCGAACTGAAATGCACCTATAAGGCCGGCGCGTATGATGCTTATGTTCTTTATGTGGAGACCGGTTCCGGTCTTGTTTCCTTCACGATGAAGGATTTCAAACTGAGCGCTGATTTTGTTTCCTATCGTTTTGACATTCCCGCGCTGAAGGATGTTTATGCCGGTTCGTTTGAGTTTGGCGGCGCGCTGACCCGTGAAGAGGCGGAAAACAACGCGATGATGGACTTCTATCAGAGACAGTTTTCGATCCTGACCCCCGGGAACGAGCTGAAGCCGGATTCCCTGATCGATGTGGTATACAGCAAGCAGCTGGCCAAGAAGGATGATACGCAGGTCGCGCTGCGGTTCAGCGCGGCAAAGCCCATGCTGGATCAGGCGAAGGCACGCGGGATCAAGGTGCACGGTCATGTGCTGGTCTGGCACAGCCAGACGCCGGAAGCCTTCTTCCATGAGGGTTATGATGTAAACAATCCGTTTGTGAGCCGTGAAGTGATGCTGGCCCGTCTGGATAACTATATCCGTCAGGTCATGGAATACACGGAGAAGAATTATCCCGGCCTGATCGTCAGCTGGGATGTGGTGAATGAAGCAGTCGCGGACGGCAGCACCAAGCTGCGTGAAAGCAACTGGACCCGGGTTGTGGGGGAGGACTTCATCAACCGCGCGTTCGAGATCGCCCGCAAATACGCGCCGGAGGGGACATTACTGTTCTATAATGATTATAACAGTGCTTCCGAGCCCAAGCTGACAGGGATCGCCAAGGTGATGAGCAGCCTGATCGCCGATGGTACGGTGGACGGCTTTGGGTTCCAGAGTCATTATGATGTGAACAGCCCCGGCATCAAGACGATCAGGAATGCCTTTGACCGTATTCTCGGACTGGGCAATGTGAAGCTGAGGATCAGTGAACTGGATGTTTCCGTGCGCTATGATCTGGATACCGAGTATCAGAAACAGGCTGATTATTACGGTCAGCTGATGGATCTGTACCGGGAATACAGCGATGATATCGTATCGGTGCAGGTGTGGGGCGTAACGGATGATCAGAGCTGGAGAGCTTCCGGCCATCCGCTGCTGTTTGACAAGAACGGACAGCCCAAGCCTGCTTTCTGGGCGGTCGCGGAGCCGGACAAGGCTGCTGAGTGACAGAAAACGCATAACCTCAGACCGCAAAGCTGATGTGAAAGCAGGATTTCGCGCCTGAAAAGAGCGCAGATGTTCATGATCTGATGAGATCCTGCACTAAAAGATTACTAAAATATTTCGTTTGATCGGTCAAATGTTACATTTGACCGATTTTTTGTGCAAACTGACAAAATACAATGCCGTTCTATTGACAATGTTGTCGCAGAAGGATATAATTTTACCAGTTTTGAAGGGATTTTTTACGATTCCCTTTTTAATGTTCCCCAAATCGCGTGAGTTTCACGCGTAAAAACAGGAGTGACGACCATATGATGATGAGCAAGTGGAAGAAATGGTTGATCGGCCTGCTTGTAGTCGCTGCGGTTGTAGCACTGATCACAGTGCTCACCCGGACGGATAACAACTTCGAGAAGAAGTATGCCGGCTACGACTTGAGCGAGGACGTGGAGGGATTCAGCCGTGCTGACACCTCCTACGACAGCTATTTGCTGAAGTACGATGACGCGCTGGCGGTGACCGGCCTGACGGATGCGAACAGGGAATCCGCGTCTGCCTGGCACGACATTTACGGCGATCTGTACGTTGTACCTGCCGGCAATACTGCCGAATGGGAGATCACCGTCGCGATCGAAGGCGACTACGGCATCGAAGTGGAGTATACGACACCTGTCGAATACACCGGCGCGCCCGTCATGGCGCTGATGCTGGGCGAAGCGGAACTGTTTAACGGTTCGGCTGCTTTTGTGATGCCTGAAATCGACACTGCCATCGGTACTTTTGAAGTAGAAGAGGGCCTGACCCCCGAAGTGGTGACAGAAGTTGTGATCGTGGATGAGAATGCCGCGGAAGAAACGACTGAAGCTGCTGAGGAAGAAGTCATCCCCGTTGTGACCAAGACACTGCACAACAAGCAGAAGGTCATGCTGGCCGATGCCGAAGGTAACGAGATCAAGGCGCATCTGGTGCCCGGTACCTATAAGCTGACAGTCAAGTGCGATGACACCGATGTTGTGTATGAGATGATCGAGCTGCGTTCCAAGGCGGATCGTCCCGCGGGCAAGAACTACACCGTCGATATGGATGACTTTACCGTGGAAGCCGGTACGGCTTATACGGCGACGACCGACGACGCGGAAAAGGATCTGAAGTCCTACACCCATACCTCCGGCCTCTGCACGGAAGCAGATTCCGTCGTGACATTGAAGGTCAATGTCGAAGAAGCCGGTTATTACTATGTGCTGCTTGATTACTACGCTGTGGCTTCCCGCGGTGTGGATATCGAGCGCATCATCAGCATCAACGGCGAAGTGCCCTTTGACGGCGCGAAGACGCTGTGCTTCTCCCGCATGTGGACCGATAAGTCCAAGGTGCGTGTCATCAATGACGGCAAGGTCGTTTTTGACGGCGAGGGCGAAGCTGAGGTCATCACCGTGAACGGCAATGCCGGTGTCCGCGTCACCAAGGACAAGGCGATCCTCTTTGAAGGCGAAGGTACCTTTGAGACCTACACCGTCAAGAAGGATAATCAGGGCAACGACATCCGTCCCTCCCAGGCTGAATATTTCGGCTGGCAGCAGGCTTACTGCAGGGATGACATGGGCTATGAGACCCTGCCTTATCAGTTCTATTTCGTGAAGGGCGAAAACACCATCACGCTTCAGGCTGTGAATGAGCCGATGATCATCGGCGCGATCACCGTCACTTCTGTGACAAGCCGCGCCACCTATGAACAGTATAAAGCCGCCGCTCCCGAACAGGTGACGATGACCGCTGAAGGCGAGAATTACCTGCAGATCGTGCAGGGTGAATCCGCTTACCTGCGTTCCACGCCCTCCCTGTTCCCCAAGTATGATCGTTCCTCCGCTGCTACTGTTCCCTACAGCGTGGACAAGACCATCCTGAACTACATTGGCGGCGACAGCTGGAACAAGCCGAACGAGTGGATTGAATGGCAGTTCGAAGTGCCTGAGGATGGTTATTACAATATCACCGTCAAGGCTCGTCAGCATTATCAGCGCGGCGCGCTCAGCTGCCGCAGCGTGTATATCGACGGCGTGATCCCCTTCGAGGAGCTTTCCGCGGTCGAGTTCATGTACAGCACCGAATGGCAGATGTACACCCTGGGGGATAAGGAAGGAAACGCTTATCGCTTCTACCTGACCAAGGGCAATCACACCATCCGTCTGGAGGCGACCCTCGGTGCGATGGGTGAGATCCTGAAGAACATGGAAGACAGCATCTTCCGCCTGAACCTCATCTACCGTAAGATCCTGGTCCTGACCGGCGTCAACCCCGACCGCTTCCGCGATTATGATCTGAAGGGCAAGTACCCCGAGGTCATCGACGCGATGGCGCTGGAAGGCAGACGCCTGTACAAGCTGGTGGATGACACGGTCTCCATCACCGGACAGAAGAGCGACCGTGTGGCTGTCGCGCAGACCATCGCGGTCCAGCTGGAGCAGTTCGTGAAGAATAATCAGAGAATCACGGAAAGCTTCACCAACTTCAAGGACAATATCACTTCTCTCGGTACCGCCATGCAGAACATGAGCGAGACCAAGCTGGATATCGACCTTGTGGTCATCAGCGGTGAAAAGGCAGCCCTGCCCACCTACAATGACGGATTCTTCGCGCAGATGGGCCACGAGATCCGCAGCTGCGTTACCTCCTTCTTTGTCGATTACAACAGTCTGGGTGATAAGTACGATGAAGAGAATGATGACAACCTGATCGAAGTCTGGATCACCACCGGCCGCGACCAGAGCACCATCCTCAAGACCATGATCGATGATGACTTCACTCCGAATTACCTGACCGCGGACGGCAAGCAGATCCACGTCAACGTGAAGCTGGTTGTTGCCGATACGCTGCTGACGGCGGTCGTTGCCGGTAACGGTCCCGACGTCGTCCTGTCTCTGGGTTCCTGGTTCCCCGTCAACTACGCCATGCGTAACGCGGTCGAGGATCTGACCCAGTTCCCCGATTACAACGAAGTCGTCAGTGACTTTGAACCTTCCGCTCTGGTCGCCATGACATACCGCAGTTATGAAAAGGATGCGGACGGCGAAGTGGTGAAGGATGAGAACGGCGAGCTGAAGTATCACGACGGCGTGTACGCGCTGCCCGAGACACAGGAATACAGCCTGCTGTTCTACCGCACCGACGTTCTTTCCGAATATGACCTGAAGGTTCCCGAGACCTGGGATGAGCTGATCGCCATCCTGCCCACACTGCAGGGCAACAACCTTTCTGTCGGTATTCCGTATCCTGATATCGTGGTCGTTGACATGAGTGTGCTCAACTCCATGATCTATCAGAATGACGGTGCCATCTATGATGAGCACGGCATGAAGACCGAGATCGACAACGAATCCGGTGTTGCCGCGTTCAAGACCTACACCAGCCTTTACAACGACTACGGTCTGCCCACGGTTTACGACTTCGTCAGCCGCTTCCGCAGCGGTGAGATGCCGATCGGTATTTCCAGCTACAGCGCCTATAATACGCTGGCTGTATCCGCTCCCGAGATCCGCGGTCTGTGGGACTTCGCGCTTCTGCCCGGTACCAGAAAGACCGGTGCTGACGGCAAGGAGTTCATCGATCGCAGCGTGCACGCGCAGGGTCTGACCTGTATGCTGATCGCGACCGATAACGAAACGATCAAGCAGAACGCGTGGACCTTCATGAAGTGGTGGGTCAGTGCCGAGACTCAGGTCCGCTTCGGCCGTGAGATCGAAAGCGTACTGGGCAGCAGCGCCCGTTACGCCACCGCGAACAAGCAGGCACTGAAGCAGCTGGCCTGGACGAATGATCAGCTGAAGGTGCTGCAGGAGCAGCAGAGCTGGACAGTCGGCTTCCGTGAAGTCGCCGGCGGCTACTCCACCACCCGTCACATGACCAACGCCATCCGTAAGGTCATCAATGACAAGGATGACGTTCGCGAGACGGTCATGAACTACGCCAAGACGATCAACGAAGAAATCAAGATCAAGCGGCAGGAATTCAACCTGCCCACAGAATAAAGGGAAGGGGGAGTGAAAATGCAATCACGTTCTTTTATCAGCAGATATGCCTCAATGAAGAAAGAATACTTGAAGTATGGTTGGCTGAAAGCGAAGCGCAATAAGGTGTGCTACCTGTTCCTTGCGCCTTATGCAATATTGTTCTTCACCTTCATTATTCTGCCGATCTGCACGTCGATCTTCTACAGTTTCACCTACTACAACATTCTGGAAGCGCCAAAGTGGGTCGGTTTCCAGAACTACATCAACCTGGTTCTGCAGGATGAGGTGTTCCTTACATCCGTTAAGAACACATTCGTCATTGCCGTCGTAACAGGTCCTATCGGTTACATGCTCTCCTTCCTCTTCGCGTGGTTCATCAATGAGCTGCCGAAGTGGCTGCGCGCAGTGGCGGTCGTCGTTTTCTACGCGCCTTCTATCGCGGCCAGCGCGTTCGCCATCTTCTCCATCCTTTTCCGCGGCGACGCTTACGGCTTCCTGAACAGCCTGCTGCTGGAATTCGGCTTCATCGACGCGCCTATCCTGTGGCTGACCAACCCCACCTACATGATGCCCGTTCTGATCGTGGTTATCCTGTGGATGAGCATGGGTACCGGCTTCCTTTCCTTCGTTGCCGGTTTCCAGGGTATCGACAAAAGTATGTATGAAGCCGGTTATGTGGACGGTGTCCGCAACCGCTGGCAGGAACTGTACCACATCACCCTGCCCAGCATGAAGCCCATGCTGATGTTCGGTGCTGTTATGAGTATCACCTCCGCGTTCAACGTCAGTGACGTTCCCCGTGTGCTGTGCGGATATCCTTCCACGGACTACGCCGCCCGTACGATCGTTACTCACTTGTTCGACTATGGTTTCAGCCGCTTTGAAATGGGTTATGCCTCGGCCATCGCCACACTGCTGTTCCTGGTGATGATCCTGTGCAAGAAAGCCATTTCCAACATTCTTGCAAAGGTGGGTACTTAATATGAAAGAATTAAAATCCACCGGTTACATGACAGGGGCCGACGGCAAAAAATACCGCGGTGAATTTGTTGCCGGGGCAGAGGAGGCCTACTTCCTCTCCAAGGGCAATAAAGTAGTAGAATTCGCTTACAACCGCATGACGGATCTGGCCAATGTCCGCAACGGCAATACGGCTTCCACCATGACGGTCGTCCTCAACGGAGATCAGAAGTACATCTTCTATCTCAGCAGAGGTGTGGTCATCCACAATCATCTGGATAAGAACTGGCCTTCCAAGCCGGTCCGCGCGAAGACCCGCGCCGATGAACTGAAGCGTCTGGCCGAGCTGCGCGGTGAGCGTATCCAGAAGGTGAAGAAGCACAAGATCCAGCGCCGTCATCCCAACCGCTCCATCGCGGGTGATATCGGCATCTACATCATGCTTCTGATCTTCGCCATGCTGATGGCGTTCCCCATCGTGTTCTCTGTCAGCTCTTCTCTGAAGCCTCTGGACGAGCTGTTCCGTTTCCCGCCCACCCTGTTCCCGGAGCATCCCACCACGGATAACTTCTCCGACCTGCTGGTCACCATGGGACAGAGCTGGGTGCCCTTCAGCCGCTACATCGTCAACACGGTGTTTATCACCTTCGCCGGTACCTTCGGCCATCTGATCATCTGCTCCATGGCCGCCTTCGTGCTTGCGAAGTATGATTTCCCCGGCGGAAAGGCCTTCTTCGCCATCGTCACCACTGCTTTGATGTTCTCCGGTTACGTGACCGGTATTCCCAACTACGTCATCATGAGCAAGCTGGGAATGATCGATACCTACTGGTCTCTGCTTCTGCCGGCGTTCGCTGCGCCTATCGGACTGTTCATGATGAAGCAGTTCATGGAAGGCCTGCCGACCGCCCTGATCGAAGCGGCGCACATCGACGGCGCAGGCGAATTCAGGATCTTCTGGAAGATCGTCATGCCGAACGTCAAGCCCGCCTGGCTGACCGTTATCATCTTCTCTGTGCAGAGTCTGTGGAACAACAGCGCTGCCACGGTTATCTACAGTGAAGAGAAGAAGACGCTGGTCTACGCTCTGAATCAGATCCAGGCCGGCGGTATCGCGCGTACCGGTCAGACCGCGGCTGTTCAGGTCATCGTTATGGCCGTCCCGATCCTCATCTTCATTCTCAGCCAGAGCCAGATCCTTGAAACCATGGCATCTTCCGGTATTAAGGACTGATAACAGCAATATCGCAATTACAGAACAGGAGGAAAACACCCGTGAAAATGATGAACCGTGTGATCGCATTGTTCATGGTCGTGGTGCTGCTCGTTCCGTTTGGCTGCTGCGCTTTTGCTGCGACTGAAGATGGTTTTGACAGCACTTATACCTACAACTACGATTATTGGACGGAGGTTCGCGAATCTCCGGACGCCTATGCCGTCAAGTCCGTGCTGTACAGCAACAATCTGGGCCTGACGACCGCGATCAACAAGGCTGAAAGCCTTTTCGTTCGCGGTAATGACCTCTATGTTGTCGATACCGGCAACAACCGTATCATCAAGATCGTCTGTGAAAACGATACCTATCGTGTCGACAAGATCATCGATCATGTGAACGGCAGTGAGATCACCACCTTCAATTCTCCCTTTGATGTCTACGTTGACGAAAACGAAGTCATGTATGTCTGCGATAAGGGCAACTACCGTATCGTTAAGATGGATAAGGATCAGAATGTGCTCTATGAGTACACCAAGCCGACCGATTCCACCTTCGACGCCGGTATCAACTTCAGCCCCTCGAAGCTTTATGTGGACGTTTCCGGCCGTGTCTACTGCGTGGCCGATAAGGTCAACAAGGGTATCGTCAAGTTCGAGACCGACGGTTCCTTCACCGGTTATGTCGGCGCGAACCCCGTTATCTATCAGTTCTTCGAATACATCTGGCGCCGCTGGTTCATGACTGAAGAACAGCGCGCGCAGACGGTGTCCTTCGTCCCCACCGAGTACTGCAATATGTACATGGATGAGGATGGATTCATCTACGCGACCAACACCTCCTTCAGCGAGTACGATCTGCTTTACGATAACGCGAAGCCCATCCGTAAGCTGAACGGTATCGGTAATGACATCCTGGTCAAGAAAGACCGTTATCCTCCGATCGGCGATCTGATCTGGGAGGAGCAGGGCGGTGAAAAAACCGGTCCTTCCCAGTTCGTTGATATCACTGTGATGGACAATGATATGTACTTCGCGCTTGATAAGGTGCGCGGCCGTATCTTCTGCTACGATGCTCAGGGCATCATGGTCTACGCGTTCGGCGGCAGGGGCAACGCTGCCGGCAACTTCAACAGCGCGATCTCCATCGAACACATGGGTAAGGATCTGCTGGTGCTGGACCGCCTGGCCAACAACATCACCATCTTCACGCCGACCGAGTATGGCAGCCTGATCTTCAAGGCATACGATGAGTATGACACCGGCCGCTATGAGGAGAGCGCGAAGACCTGGAAGGAAGTCCTGAAGCTGAACGCCAACTACTCTCTGGCTTTCATCGGCATCGGCCGCTCCCAGATCCACGAAGGGGAGTATCTTGAAGCGATGAAGAGCTTCGAGATGGCGCATGACCAGGAGAACTACGGACGAGCCTTTAAGTACTACCGCAAGATATGGATCGAGGAAAACATCGGCTGGGTATTCGCTGTGATCGCAATCCTGCTGATCGTGCCCCTCTGCATCAAGCAGTTCAAAAAAATGAAATGGGAGGTGGCTATGTATGAGCAAAAGCGGATCCGTAAGTAATGCCAAGAAGGCCGGCAAGTTCGCTCCCTGGTTCAAGGAATACAAGTCCAGCCTGTCCTATGCAAAGTATGTCATCACACACCCGTTTGATGGCTTCTGGGATCTTGTGCATGAAAAGCGCGGTTCTATGGCCGCGGCGCACACCTTCCTGATCATGTTCCTGATCACCTACATCTGCAAGTTGATGTTTACCAACTTCCAGTTCAACAGCCTGAACCTGAAGCGCATCAACCTGTTCCAGCAGTGCGGTTCTCTTCTCCTGATCTTCCTGATCCTGTGTCTGGCCAACTGGGCCATGACCACCCTGTTCGATGGTAAAGGCAAGTTCAAGGATATCTACATGGCCATGTGCTACGCACTGGTGCCATTCACCCTGCTGCAGCTGCCTCTGGTGCTGGTCAGCCACATCGTCACCTTTGAAGAGAGCTCCTTCTACACCGTATTGATGACGGTCTCCATCATCTGGTGTCTGGGTCTGGCCTTCGTCGGTCTGATGGAGGTCCATGACTACGGCCCCGGTAAGACGATCCTCTTCCTGATCGTGACCCTGCTGGGTGCCTGCATCATCATCTTCCTGATCCTGGTATTCTTCAGCCTTTTGAGCGACGCGATCGGCTTCTTCGTCTCCCTGTATCGCGAAATCGCCTTCAGGTTCTATTAAGGAGGGCGAAAGGATGAAAAAGAAGTCAATCACGCGCCGGTTGATCGTGGCGGCTATCTGGCTGCTGCTGATCGCCGCGCTGGCAGTCCTCTTCTGGCTGATCTACGCGCCTCAGTCTCCGCTTAACAACAAAACGACCAGCTATCCCAAGGCTCATGTGGATTACTTCGAGGAAGTGACCGACAAGGCGACGGGGAAGGCAGTCGCGCTGAAGAACGGCAAGGTCGTTCTGGACAACGGCAGTCTGAAGTTTGAAATGGATCCCACCACCACCCAGTTCACGGTGACCGATAAAAACGGCCGTGTCTGGGCTTCCAACCCGGCTGACGCGGATAAGGATCCTGTGGCTACTTCTCAGGTCAACAAGGCCATCCTGAAGTCCACTGTGGTCGTCAGCTACACCGGTTCCGCCGGTACCATCGATAAGAACAACTGGGCGAACTCCATTGAGCAGGGCGCCTACACGATCTCTGTCGATGAGGAGACCAACACGGTTTCCGTTCGCTACGCGATCGGTACGATCCAGAAGGTCTACAAGATCCCGCTGGCCATCTCGGAAGAACGCTATAAGCTCTTCACCAACGAGATGTCCAAGAGCACCAAGAAGAAGGTCGAAGGCTATTACACCAAGGTCACCCCTGAAAAGGCGACTGCGGAACAGCTGGCCTTGTATCCTTCTCTGGCGGATACCACGCTCTTCCTCTTCAAAGAGAATACCAACCCCAGCCAGAACGCTTCCAACAAGCTGAAGGCAGAAGGCTTCTGGGCGGAAGCCGGTTACTCTGATGAGGATTTCGAGCTTGACCAGTCCCTGATCGCGGGTGCGGTCAAGACGGCCAACGATATCATGAATGTGACGATCAACTACAGGCTGGACGGCGACGACTTTGTTGTCGAAGTTCCCTACAGTGAGATCGCCTGCAATGAAGAGTATCCGATCACTTATCTGTCTGTGCTTCCCTTGTTCGGCGCGGCCGGTACGCAGGATGAAGGTTTCATGCTGGTTCCTGAAGGCGGCGGCGGCATCATCAATTACAACAACGGCAAGCTGAGCCAGAGCAACTACTACGCCAACCTCTACGGATGGGATTTTGCCACCCGCCGTACCGAAGGTTCTACCGAGACCCGTATTGAATATCCTGTTTTCGGTATGACCCGTGAAGGCGGCTCCTTCATCTGCATGATCGAAGGCGGCGCTTCCTATGCCGGTATCAATGCTGATATTGCCATCCGCGGTAATAACAACAGCTACAACTACGCGTACGCCAAGTACAATGTTCTGCATGCGGATAAGTACAACGTTTCCGCCAAGACGGAAAAACTGGTCTACATGTTTGAACAGCAGCTTCCTTCCGATACAGTCGTACAGCGTTACCGCTTCCTCGACAGCGATAACTATGTGGATATGGCCAATGCTTACGGCGAATACCTGAGCGCCGCCTATCCCGAAATGCAGCCGGCTTCCGTTTCTGAAGAAACGCCTGTGGCTGTCAATGTTGTCGGCGCGATCAACAAGATCGAGGTCAAGGCCGGTCTCCCGATCGACTCCGTCGTTTCTACCACAAGCTTCACCCAGGCAGGGGAGATCATTTCCGATCTGCTCAGCAAGGGCGTCAAGAACATGTCCGTCCGTTACACCGGTTGGGCAAACGGCGGTATCTATCAGAAGGTCCTTACCGGTGTGAATGTGCTGGGCGAGCTGGGCGGTGTGTCCAAGATGAAGACGCTGATCGCTTCCGCGAAGGATCAGGGCGTCGACCTCTACTTTGACGGTGTCTCCTGCTTTGCCTACAACAGCGGTCTCATGGAAGGCTTCGTGAGCACCACGAACGCTGCCAAGTATACCACCCGTGAAGAGATCAAGCTGGTTCCCTTCTCTCTGATCACCATCCTCGAAGATGACAGTCAGGATCCCTACTTCCTTGTGAAGCCATCCTTCGCCAGCAAGTGCGCTTCCAACCTGATCAAGAAGCTGAATGAATTCGGTGCCGCGGGCATTGCCTTCCGCGATATCGGTTATCTCCTCAGCGGTGACTGCAATCCCAAGGATTTTGTCACCCGTGAACAGGTCAAGGCACAGAACATCGCGACCATGAAGGAAGCGATCGCGGCGAACGAAAAGATCATGATCCTGCGCGGTAATGATTACGCCGTACCTTACGCCGATATCGTGATCGATATGGATCTGGAAGGCACGGAGTACCTGCTGATCGACAAGTTCGTTCCCTTCTACCAGATCGCGCTGCACGGCATGAAGAACTACACCGGTACTTCGATCAACCTTGCAGGCGATTACAAGCGTGATATCCTGGTCAATGCCGAGTATGGTGCCGGTCTCAGCTTCACCTTCATGGCGGAAGACACCACGGTGCTGCAGGGAAGCGAGTATTGCGAGTATTACGGTGCCCGCTATACAGACTGGGCTGAGGAAGCCGTTGAGATCATTAACCGTTATCAGGCTGATATGGCAGGCCTCAACAAGCTCAGGATCACCGGTCATGAATACATCACTGAAGATGTGCATGTGACGACCTATGAGAATGGTACCAAGGTTTATGTCAACTATGGTACGCTGGATTATCAGGCGGACGGCGTCAAGGTCGGCACGCTGGACTATACTGTTGTGAAAGGGGGCAAGTAAGCGATGAGCAAGAAGAATAAAGTGCCGCGCGAGCATTGGTATTCCGGCTTCACCGAGGCCTTTACCAAGTTTGTCCCCGGCACCAAAGAATATGGTACCATGCGCGCGCGTGACGCCCGCACCGGTTACAAGTTCATCCTTCCTTTTATCATTGGTTTCATCGTCTTCATGCTCTATCCGCTCATCATCTCTCTTCAGATGAGCTTGAGCACGGTCACACTCGAAAGCGGCAAGGGTTTCACCATGACGTGGAACAACTTCGGCAACTACAGCTACGCTTTCGCTACCGATCCTTACTTCTCTCAGTATCTGGTGGATGAGATCGGTAACATGGCCATCAATACCATCTGTATTCTGGTCATGAGCTTCGTCATCGCGGTCATCCTGAATCAGAAGTTCAAGGGCCGTCTGCTGTGCCGTGTTATCTTCTTCCTGCCTGTTATCCTGGCCAGCGGCGTTCTGCCCGGTCTGGAGCGTCAGAGCAGCGAGGTGTTCAACGTCGTATCCGGCGCGGCCGATGAAATGGCTGCCGCCTCGGGCGTGAATATCTCCGCCAGCCTGCAGGATCTGCTCTCCGTCACCGGTATCGGCAGCGGTGTCTTCGACATCCTGTTCGATATGATCGACGCGATCTATGATATCATCATGGGCTGCGGCATTCAGATCATCGTTTTCCTCTCCGGTCTGCAGAGCATCTCCCGTTCTCTGTATGAGGCGGCCGATGTTGAAGGCTGCACCGCGTGGGAAGCCTTCTGGAAGATCACCTTCCCAATGGTCAGTCCCTTGTTGTTGGTCAACTGCATATACACGATCATCGACTTCTTCATGAAGAATTCGAACACGGTCATGGAACGTATCCACGAAGTAACCTACAGCCAGTTCCGCTTTGGTGAAAGCTCCGCTATGAGCTGGATCTATTTCGGAGTCGCGCTTGCGTTCATCGGTGTCAGTTCCTTAATCATTTCAATGGCGGTGATGCACTATGAAGACTAAGAAAAACGCGGCAACACTGCACCAGATCTCCTTCAAGGAGAAGAATAAGCGCAGCGGCGGTCTTTATATGCGCAACCGCATCAAATCCATCGCCGTTTCCGTGATCCGCGGATTGCTGATGTTCGGCCTGTGCTTCATGATCATCCAGCCTTTGATCACCCGTTTTGCCACCTCTCTGATGGTGGAAACGGACCTGTACGATTCCACCATCGTTCTGCTGCCCAGAACGCTGACACTGGAAAACTACAAGATCGTTGCTGATCTGACCGGCTTCCCGAACTCCATGATCGCCACGCTGTGGACCTCGCTTCTTGTGGCTGTGCTCCAGGTCGTCAGCTGTACGCTGGTTGCCTACGGTTTTGCCCGTTATGAGTTCCCGCTTAAGAAGTTCTGGTTTGCCTGCGTCATCCTGCTGATCATCGTTCCGCCGGCTACCATCCAGACCGCTCTGTACAGTTATTTCAACTCCTTCGATGTATTCGGTATCGTTTCCGCGGTATCCGGCAGTTCCATCAACCTGCGTACGTCCATCGTGCCTTACGCGTTGATGAGTATCACCACAATGGGTCTGAAGAACGGTCTGTACATCTTCATGCTCCGCCAGTATTTCAAGGGCATCCCCAAGAGTTTGGAAGAAGCGGCTTACATGGATGGCTGCGGCACCATGCACACTTTCTGCAAGATCATGCTGCCCGATGCCATGCCCACCATTCTTTCCTGCTTCCTGTTCGCCTTTGTATGGCAGTGGACGGATATCTTCTATACCCGTAACTTCCTGTCCACCTACAACACCTACTCCTATCAGCTGTCTTCCATCGTTACCCGTATGAGCCGTTACTTCGCCAATAACGAAGGTCAGGCCGTTATCGTGCCTACCGGCCGTACGCAGCAGCTCGTTTCCATTGGTATTCTGGTCTGCTGCATTCCGCTGATCGTCCTGTACTGCTTCACGCAGAGGACCTTCGTGGAAAGCCTGGCGATGACCGGTTCCAAGGAGTAAAAACTCAATATCCATTTCGATCCCGCCTGTTCAGTCAGGCGGGATCTTCTTTTGTATTCTCCACCATGGTGATGTAAATAACCGCGGGTTGACGATCCTCATGAATGGATGGTGGTTGTATGGGGGAGATCGTTTAATGAACCATTCGTCAGAGATATGACAGGAGCAGAAGATCGAATATATCAATATCCGTGATTGCAATGCAATGATGAAGTGTCCCGGCTGTCTTTATTCATCTATCAATGCATTGTTTGTTCTTATCGACTGAGTGCTATGCTATACTGATTGATAATCTTGAATAGTTCTGCTACAGTGATCTTAGCAGCTGTATTACTCTTGGTTAAGCCTTCGGCATTTATGTCTGAGAGAACACCACCGTGTACAGCTGCTTTTTTATGTTTTCATTGTATAACCTCTGCAATATACGCTTTCGTTCTTGAGGGTTATTGCTTCTTCAATGCCCGACTTTATAAAGGGGAGGCACATTCTTCGTATCGTTCTATAACGTGTACACATGATACATGCAAGAAATCATAAAGGCCGGGGAACGAGATGAAACCGGAATCAGCAAACTGCGCAGGGGAGAACGATTGTTGATCACCGTAACAAAGGTTGATTTATATAGAAACCGGTATGTTTCACGATCTTTATGATCCTGTTTTGATCAAAAGCGCTGTCTCAGTTTGTAAAAAAGGTGAATATGAATAAATATAATCTCATTTTTGCTGAAAATAGCGGTATTTTCGCAGGAATGATCCGGAAAATTGTAAAATCTGCTCCGTAATATAGAATAAACACATTGAACAAGTTGAAATTAACGCATAAATATGCATTTTGTGAATGCACGCCGTGTGAGTTTTGTGCAAAATTCGTCGTGTTTGGTAATTTTAAAAACATTATTTACATCTTTTTAATATTTTTCGCTTGCAAAGTGCATTTCGTGATGGTATAATTACTGCATCAACGTCTTCTCATAAGGGAAGATGAAATTTAAGGAGGAAACCCCATGAAGAAACTTCTGGCTCTGGTCCTCGCTGCCATCATGCTGGTCGCTTGCTGCGCCGCTCTGGCTGAGGAAGGATACCCCGAGGTAACCGACGCCTACGATTTCGGCGGCGCCGAAGTCTGGATCGCCGACTATTGGTCTTCCGCTAACTGGGATGCCAATACCGACATGACCGAAGAACAGGAAGCGACCTACAACTATCGTCGTTGGATCGAGTCCACCTTCAACTGCACTGTGAAGACTCTGCAGGACGGCGACTGGGGCAGCAACGTTGAACAGCTGATCAACTTCTGCTCTGCTCCCGATGGTTCCTATCGTCTGTACATCCTGCCCCCGGACTTTGTTGCCACTCCTATGGCCAACAACCTGTTCGCTGCCTGGCAGGGCGACATGACCGATGAACATTGGAATTCTTCCACCGTTGGCTTCATGACCAAGGGCGGCAACGTCTACGGCGTTTCCACCGGTTACTGCGAGCCCCGTCCCTGCCTGTACTTCAACAAGCGCGTTCTTGAAGAAGCCGGCATCAACTGGGAATCCATCTATGACATGCAGGCCGAAGGCACCTGGACTTGGGATGCTTTCGAAGCTATGCTGCAGCAGATCACCAAGGACACCGATAACGACGGCGTTATCGATATCTATGGTATGACCGGTTCCAACATGGACCTCTACCTCGAGGGCGTGTTCTCCAACGGCGGCACCTTCTTCGAGTATGATGAGAATGGTAAGCTGGCTATCGCTTGCAACACCGACGAAGTTATCGAAGGTATGCAGTGGGCCAAGGACATCTGGAACAACTACGGTTATCAGCAGCCTGCCGACGGTCAGTGGGACTACTACAAGACCGCTTGGAAAGAGGGCTTCTGCGGCTTCTACATGTATCAGACCTACGGCGGCTTCAACGACAACAGCGAAATGGCTGACATGGTCGATGAATGGGGCTGCGTCGCTTTCCCCATGGGTAAGCTGGGCAACTACATTGGCTACGTTTCTGAGAACGTGACCGTTATCCCCAACGTCTACACCGAAGAAGAAGTTGCTGGTCTGACTGCCCTGTACAAGCTGTGGACCACTGCTACCCCCGGCTATGACGATGAAGATAGCTGGATCGGCAACAAGTACAACTACACTGACGAGCGCGCTGTCGAAGAGACCTACGCTATGCTGCGTCAGCCCGAACATCAGCTGTGGAACAAGTGCCTGTTCCTCGGTTCTCTGAACGACGTGCTGGGCGCTGACTTCATGTGGAACCTGGGCGGCTCTGATCCCGCTGCTCTGATCGAAGCGAAGACCCCCGTTTGGCAGGGTCTGCTGGATGGCTTCAACAAGTAATTTGTTGATCCTGATCAGATCATAAAGATCTAATCGGAGGACCACTCTTCGGAGTGGTCCTCTTTTTGTGCGCGTAAAGATCACAGGAGCGGCTGCATGCAGTGAGAATGAATGCCGCAAGAATTTCATTCGATACTGTACATCTCTAAACTATTCAAAGAAGGATCAATAATCTTGAAGAACAAGGAATAGCATAAGTGTAAGGATACGATGCGTGTACGCTGCTATTGGTTTGTGTATGCGTGTGTTTATATATCCTTTTCATGAATGATCATCATTCGATCGAAGCCTTGTATTTCATCTTTTCTCGCATTAGTCTGGCCAGCAATTGATGAGTATGTCTTGGCTTTGTAAAAATAAGAAACCACTCAGAAATGCCCCTAAATTGCTTTCTGAGCGAAGGCGTGTATAAGCAGTAAAGAACCTCATCACAGCGATCAAAAGCCTGACAGCGATGAAATACGGCACTTTTCATCTTGTATCCGGCTGTTTTCAGGTTCTGTATTAACACCGGATCCTTCATCGTGTATACTTTGTACAAAGCCGCTCTTCCGGGTCATCCCAGGCGCAAATGCCCAATAACAGGGCTCGCTCAGAAGGGTCAAGGCTTTATTTTTGTTCAAGTAATACACTCCTTTCCTGTATCTGCATAATCCTTTAGTGCTTTGTATGATTTATAATCTACACTGCTGCTGCCATATGCTGTCGCAAGTCTGTTCATGTCCATATTTACTCTATTCACTGTTCCGTGAGCGTTAATGTGTAATGCTGCCACCATGCTTTCGCTGTCAGCGTTCTTTGTTTCTATCCAGATGACAACGCTTTTCTCTCGAATGTCCTTATTGGGTGTTTTCGATTCTGTCACCGCTATTCTGTAATGATCCTGTTTGTGATCCATAAACTATGAAACGCTCAGAAATGCCCTTAATTTGCTTTCTGAGCTGAGGAATGTGTAAACCGGAAAGAGATCTCACTTAATCGATCAAAAGCCCGGAAGCAGCAAAATACGGCATTACTGATGTACTGTTTCATAGGAACTGTCGCCAACTTTTGAATCAACGTACTGTCGCTGATTGTGAGCAGAGTGTTATCATTGTAAATGAACTGATCTGTGAACTTTGGCGAACATCTCTGTATATAGACAAAATATCGCATGGTCGGGTTTATGATCAGAAGGAGCATCCCTGATGATGCTGTAAACTGGTAATGGGTCACATGAATGCTGTGATCCATCAAATGATACTAAAAACAGGGGCCGCTTCATTTTGAAGCGGCCCCTGCTTAATGATTAAGATTCGGATCAGTTACCGGCCTGCTGCAGCGCCCAGATGGCATCAGCTTCGCCCTGAGACCAGGCAACGCAATCGGCATAGCCATACTGGTTGGCCAGGTTGCGCATGGTCTGCACATGGAAGTTGAATTCACCGTCGTTCTTGGCCATGATGGCACGCCAGGTGTAGGTGACGATGGTGTTGGTCACGTTCTTCCAGGTCAGAGTCAGCTGTGTATCCTTGGAGGATTCGGAGTGGGTGGTTTCAGGCTTGATCACATAGTCGGTGGTGTTCTCCATGTACTGTTCAGCCAGCGTGTAGCCGGTGTGATCGCGCCAATCCTGCTGAATGTCATAGGTGACAGCGGTGTTCTCGCTCACCCAGGTGGTGTTGAAGAAGGTCTCGCCCAGTTCGCCGTCGGGGTTGATCATATCGCGGCTCAGGGTCACGTTGTTGATCTGCAGGCAGCCATCGTTGAAGGAACCGGAGAGGGGATAGGTCTTGCCGGTATAGATGCTGGTCCATTCCTTGCCGGCCAGATCATACTGGCTGTCGTTGTTGCAGGCCTTGCCGAGTTCGGTGAAATACATACCGCCTTCCTCGTTATAATCCCACATCAGACCGCGGGGGCCATACCACATGGTCATGCTGCCTTCGGGGGAAGCAATGAAATCGAGGATCGCGAGGCAAAGCTCGGGATATTCGGTGCTGGCACCGACGGACCAAATGCGGTTGCCGCCCAGATCGCTCATACCATAGGCGATGGGACGGGCTTCGGAGGGAACGCAGGCATACATATACTTGCCGGCGGCCATGTGGTCATCGGTGTTGTAGGCCATAGAACCGGCATAGTTGAAGATGCTCCAGAAGGTACCGCTGGCCTTGACCTTTTCAGACATCTTTTCGTAGGTCTGAGTGCCGCTGTTGGGATCCAGCAGACCGGCCTGATACAACTTGTTGAACCACTTCAGCATCTCCATGTAGGGGCTGCCGTCGGCAAGGCAATCATAGAACTCGCCGTTTTCGGGGTTGTAATGGCCGATGCCCAGCTCGTCATATCCATAGTAGGCAGTACCGAGAGACTTGACATACATCACCATGCTGCCGTCCCAATCGGGCCACAGAGAAGCGGCATAGGTCTCGTTGCCGTTTTCATCGGTGGGGCAGATGGCCTTCATCTGCTTGAACACTTCCAGCATGTCGTCCATGTTCTTCACTTCGGGATAGCCCAGTTCCTTGTACAGATCCCAGCGCAGATCCCAGGTGTAGAAGAAGCTCTGGTGAGCGGCAGCACCTTCGCTGGCCAGCGCGATGCCGTGGCCGAAGCCGTGCACCTTGCCGTCGCTGTTGATGTTGCGGTTGTTTTCCAGCGCGTTGGTGTAGTGTTCAGCAATGTAGGGCGCGTATTCTTCCAGCATATCATACTTTTCCAGATCCAGAAGCATACCGCGTTCGACAGCGGTCTTGTAGTCCGCGCCGTTGGAGCCCCAGACCACCAGATCGCCCAGGTTGCCGTCCGCCATACGGGTGGCAAAAACGCCGTCCTGATCCTGAATGATGTTGATCTTCACGTTGAACAGATCCAGCATCAGCGCGGCGGACCAGCCCAGCTGCTCACCGTTGAAGTTGGCCAGCTGGCTGTAAACGTTGATCACAATGGGGTCACTGTCATAATCGACAAGACCTTCATCGTACACGTTGTTCGTGCCGTACTCGAAAGAGGAAGCGGCGAAGGCAGGGGAGATGGACAGCAGCATGCACAGCGCGATCATCATCGCCCAGATACGGGTGTTTTTCATGGGTTCAACCTCCTGTCAGATGGATTCACTTTTCTTCAGCCGGACTCAGCCTTTTACGGCGCCCAGCATGATACCTTTAACAAAGAAACGCTGCATGAAGGGATACACGCACAGGATGGGGATGATGGAGACCATCGCGATGGTGTACTGGTTGACGGTAGAGGATGTCATGGAAGCAGCCAGCTGCGTGTTTCCGCCGCTGTTCATGGCGGCGTTCATCGCGGCGCTGTTCTGATTCAGGTAGGTATACAGCACGTGCTGCAGGGTCATCAGCTTGGGCGTGGAGGACATGAGCAGCAGCGAATCCTGGAAAGAGTTCCAGTTGCCCCCGGCTCCGAAGATGGCGATGGTGGCCAGGATCGGGATGCTCAGCGGCCAGATGATGCGGACGAACACACGCGGCGTGGAGGCGCCGTCGATAATGGCGGATTCCTCCAGAGAAGTGGGAATGGATTCGATGTAGGTCTTGACCAGAATGATGTTATAGGGGGCGACCATGCCGGGAATGATGTAGGCCAGGAAGCTTCCCTTCAGGCCCAGCATCACCATGTTGATGAACCAGGGCACCAGACCGGCGTTGAAGTACATGGTAATGACGAGGAAACGATACCAGAAGGAACGCTTCCACATCTTCTGCTTGGTGATCAGGTAACCGGCCCAAGCTGTGGTCAGCACCATCAGCGCGGTACCGAGCACTGTACGGCCCACAGTTACCACCAGAGAATCCAGCAGGGTGTTGACATTGAAGATATTGGCGTAGTTGTCAAAATGGATGCCGACGGGATAGAAGTTGATCTGTCCGGCAACGACCATGGAGTTTTCAGAAATGGTATTGATGAACAGATAGTAGAAGGGGAAGACACACAGAAGGGTGAACAGGGAATAGAAGATGATGATCACGATATTGACCGCGATATCCGCAGGAGTCCTTTTGATGTGCAGAGATCCTTCCGGCTTTGCTTTTTTCTTATCCTGTTTGGTTACAACGCTCATGTTTTCTTCCTCCTTTCTTACACGATGCTCTCGCCGCGGATCGACTTGGAAACCCGGTTGGCGATCAGCAGCAGGGTGACACCCACCAGCGACTTGGTAACACCCACAACGGTGGCCAGCGGCAGGTTGGCGGAGGAGCCCATACCGATGTTATAAACGTACAGATCCAGCACTTCGATTGTTTCTGTATTCCAGGCGTTGGAGAAAACCAGATACTGTTCCATACCATTGGACAGGATACCGGCAATGCTCATCAGCAGCATAACCATGTAGGTGGGCAGCAGGCCGGGAATGGTCACGTGACGGATGCACTGCCAGCGGTTGGCGCCGTCCACACGGGCGGCTTCGTAAAGCTGCTGGTCGATGCCCGCGATACCCGCGATGTAGATGATGGCGCTCCAGCCCAGGCCCTTCCAGGTGCCCCACAGCAGCATTTTCAGCCAGGTCATGCTGCCGTCCTGCAGGTAGATGGTATCCGGACGGTTGCCGGTCAGAAGACCGATCATCTGGTTCAGGAAGCCGTCCTTGCTGAAGATCGCCAGCGCGACAGCGTAAACCAGAACCCAGGAAATGAAGTTGGGGATGGTGGTGAAGGTCTGCACGAAACGCTGGAACTTGGAGGAGGGGATCTCCGCCAGCATGACAGCGAAGGCGATGGGCAGCCAGCTGGTGGCGATGCCAAGGCCGCTCATGACCAGCGTGTTACGCAGCACACGCAGCGTATCGGAACCATTCTGGAACAGATACTTGAACTGTTCAAAGCCGACAAACTTGTTGGCAGTCAGGGTGTAATCGCCGGGTACCAGTTCAAAGAAGGCATAGCGCCAGCCGTAGATGGGCAGATAGCAGAACAGGAAGGCCATGAGGATGACCGGCAGCATCATCAGGAAGAGACGATACTTTTCGGGCATCTCGAACTTCAGGTTCTGGATCTGATTCTTCTTGGCGGCTGTGATGTTCATCACCAGATTGACGAGGGAAATGAGCAGCAGCAGACCGGCCAGAATGCCGAAGACCCAGATGCCGATCGGCAGCTGCTGGTTGAATTCCGCCACCTCATCGGTATAGCCCATACCGGCGATATAATTCAAGCGGCTTTCGATGGCCTTATACGCGCTGTAGATCAGCATCAGACCGCCGCAGGTCATCGCGCTACCGGCAAAAGCACCGGCATAAGCGGGGGTGCGCATCTTGCGGTTGCCAAGGCTGGCGCATTCGGCAAGACCGGCCACCAGGATGCCGACCATCGCCAGCAGCGCGCCCATGTTCAGGGTGCGGAAGGGGGCTTCCTCCAGCATGGTGGTCTTGACGGCTTTGCCGTTCTCATCCTTGACGGCCTTGCCCTCTTCATCCACCACCTTGATGCGGCTCTTGGTCAGCTCATCATTAAAAAGGCTGACCGTGGTCTCATAGTTGGTGGCGGAAGTAAAGAGCGCGAGATTGATATTCATCTTACCTACTTCGGAAATGTAGGCTTTCTTCTCATTACTGTATTTTTCAACGCCGGTAAAGATACGGGCGGGGTTGACATCGGGAATGAAAACCAGCACAAAAAGAATGACGACCAGTATACGTGCCAGTTTTTCGATCAGGGTAGAGGG
>CALCTW010000031.1 GCA_937907055.1 uncultured Clostridia bacterium
ACGATACAGATCTCCCCTGCCGCGTTTACAGAAAACTGCATCCGCAGATAATAAACCGGTCTCCTGAGAGACCGGAAAGCATACGATGCAGATAGATCGATCATGTTCCCCTGTGAAACAGCACGGAACGGTCAGGGATTGGCGTACAGGCGGGTCGCGCCGCCGGGCGCGTCGGACAGGCTGTTACCATAGTAGATCGTGCCGTTTCCGCCCTCCCATACATAACTGTACGAGGTAGGCACCTTCACACTGCTGCCGGAGGAAGTCGTGTAGTCATTCTGATCAAACATATAATCCGAGAAGCGGTCGGAGGAATAGCTGCCGGTGTATGTATAGGACATGGAGTTTTCCACCATGGAGAAGGTCAGGGCGGTCATGGAAGCCATGTAGGCCGAGCTGGCCGCGCACATCATGTTGATCTCGGTGATCACCTTCTGCGCGATCTCCGCGGTCAGCCGGTCATTCAGCGCCATCATTTCGTCATTGACCGATGTATTTTCCACAAAGGTGCTGAACGCCCCGTCGTGGATCCTCTCATAGCTTTCAAAGGGGCACCACAGCACATAATAGCAGGGCACCTGCCATACGATATTGGTGATAGAAGCGCCGTAATCGGCAGATGAATAACGATAGGCATCCACCTCCGCCATCACGCAGATGCAATACTTTTTGCCGTTTTCGGTGTAGGTGTACACACGCTGCGCCGCGGTCGTCTCGATCCAGTCCACATACATCCCGTACGTTGCCAGACCGGGCGCCACATTGGTACGGATGAGTTCATAGTTATCATTCAGCCGTCCGGCACAGGCGGACATGTCTTCACTCCTGTAATACACGGCATCAGCCGCCCATTCCCTGGCCAGCGCGTCGCAATAGCCGTCCGCGTCCACATAGGTGCGCATGAAGCTCATCGTCTGAAGATCCAGCCCGCCCTCCTCATGCTGCAGCAGCGGATGGCTGGAATAAACACGCTGGATATAATCTTCTCCATAATAATACTTCATCCGCGCGTCGTCGGTCTTGCTGTCCAGAATGACCGATACGCGAACAGGATGCCCCAGCGTGGTATTCTCATCGCAATTGTTGATGATGCGCACCGCGGTATAACCATCCGGCAGCGCGTATTGCCCCATCACGGCTGTATCCCAGTCAATGGGCCTGATGGTAAAGCCGGCTGTGCCGGACGAGCGCGCGGGAGTCGGAGAGGGCGCTTTTGTGCTGATCCCGGGAACAGCCGCGTTTGCGGACACGGTAAACAACAGCAGCACCGCAACTAAAATGGAAAGAACACGTTTCATCCGGAAAACTCCTTTCATCTTTGGGATGGCCGTTCTATGTCTTGTGACAAAAGAACAGCCGTCTCCGTTCGTCTGTGATCGCATTATATTACTTATGATTCCATATTTATATCCGATTTCAATAAAATCCTTATTCCTCGGTATAGATCTTCCTGAATTCGGTGGGCGTGCAGTTATGCACATTCATAAACACGCGGCTGAAGGTGGCCAGCGAACCAAAGCCCACGCGTCTCGCGATCTCATTTACAGGCTCCCGCGTGGAGATCAGCAGAAAATCTGCCTGCGCCAGACGGCGGCGGTTCAGGTATTCGGTAAAGGACATACCGGCATAGGCGTTGAACAAACGGGAAAAATAGAACCGTGAAACACCGGCGACCTCGGCCACCCTGTCCAGCGAGATGGGACCGGTCTGGTTCTGCTCGATATATACCAGCACACGGTTCATCATCTCCGCGTTGGCGGTATAGGCCACGGTTCCTTCTTCCGCGTTCTGTTCCTTCAGGATCCTGCGGCCTACGATCGCGTAGAACTGCATCAGATAGCCGTAACACTCCATGTTCCACATGGGACGCGCCTGTTCGTAGCATTCCGCCAGCTTCAGCAGCAGGTCATACGCCTCACGGCCGTCCGGGGTATCATTGCCGAAATAGACAGGACTGCGCAGACGATGACTGATGAGCGGCATATCACGCAAAACCCCCAGACTGTCCGTTTCAAAAATGAACAGATAGCGCACCGTGCCGTCTTCATTTTTCATCGCGTGACCGGCCATGGACGGCACGATCAGTATGTGGCCGGCCTCCACCCTGCAGGAGATATCCTCTACCGTGTATTCGATCTCCCCCTCCACACACAACGCGATCTCCACAGCGCTGTGATGGTGTCCCGAGCAGGCATAGCCCTTATCATAGGGCCACACACGAATCGTGGAATGCTCCCTGTAGGAAGGCACCTCCTTGGTGCCCATCAGAATGCGGAAGCCCTGCGGATAACGGGAAGGCCACGCGTCCGGCCCGGATTCACCCGCCCTTTCATTACCGGATCTGAGCTGCAGCGCGGCCGCGGCCTCCGGCAGTGTTTTTCTTTCTTTGTCTGGCATACTTGTTCTCCATGATTGATTGTGATAATATATTCTCCGCGAATGGATGTTTTTCCTGCTTTTGGCCTGACGGATCCGTCTTTTCCGGCCGGATGACCGCCTTTCTTCCGGCCGCGGAGAAAAAAGCCGAAAAACGCCCCTTCAAATACGCGAAGACGGCAAAAAAATGCTTGACGCGGTCAACGCGTTATGGTAATATATTTCTGCATGAAGCAGAGGCTGCCCGCCTCTCACCCGGCGAATTCCGTTTTGCCGGTGTTACAGGCAATCATTTTTGTTTGCACGCGGCGGGTAGTATGCCCGCCGCTTTTCATGTATTCACCCTTTTAAGCGCGCCGTATGGCGCCGAATTTCCCGGAGGTGTTACACATCAGCGCTGAATTACTCATTAATGAAGAGATCCGTGACCGTGAAGTGCGCGTGATCGACGCGGAAGGCAATCAGCTGGGCATCCTGCCCACCGACAAAGCCATCCAGATGGCTGAAGATGCCGGCCTGGATCTGGTCAAGATCGTGCCCACCGCGCAGCCCCCCGTTTGCAAACTGATGGACTATGACAAGTATCGCTTCGAGCAGAGCAAGCACGAACGCGAGATGCGCAAGAATCAGAAGGTCATTTCCCTCAAGGAAGTGCAGCTGAGCGCCACCATCGAAGAAAACGATGTCAATGTCAAGGCCAAGGCTGCCATCAAATTCCTGCAGAACGGTGACAAGGTAAAGGTCTCCATTCGCTTCCGCGGCCGTCAGATCGCTCACAGTGATATCGGCATGAAGGTCATGCTGGACTTTGCCGAGCGGGTCAAGGATGTTTCCATCGTGGAAAAGCGCCCCGCCATCGAAGGCCGTAACATGATCATGATCCTGGTTCCCAAGACGGAAAAAGCCGCCAAGGCCGCGTCCAGCGCCCCCAAGAAGGCTTGACCATAGTGTGTCCCTCCATCGGGACACGCCACAATCTCACTATTCCCGGAAGGAGGAACTCTCGTATGCCCAAGCAAAAGACTCATCGCGGCGCCGCAAAACGCTTCTCCCTCACCAAGACCGGTAAGGTAAAGCATAAGAAGATGAACGCCAATCACATCCTGAACAAGAAGACGACCAAGCGCATTCGTCACCTGCGTAAGGGCGGTATGCTGGCCAACAACGCCGAAGCTGCCACCATCCGTACGCTGATCCCTTACAAATAAGCCGCGCCTTAGAGGAGGAAAACAACAATGGCAAGAATTAAGAGGGCTGTGAATGCCCACAAGAAGCGCCGTAAGGTGTTTAAGCTTGCGAAGGGTTACTTCGGAAGCAAATCCAAGCAGTACCGCACCGCGAGTGAACAGGTACGCCGTTCTCTGCGTTATGCCTATGCCGGCCGCAAGATGAAGAAGCGCGACTTCCGCACCCTGTGGATCGCCCGTATCAACGCCGCTGCCCGCATCAACGGCATCAGCTACAGCAAGTTCATCGATGGCCTGAAGAAGAACGGCATCGAAGTGAACCGCAAGATGCTGGCTGACCTGGCTGTGAACGATCCCGCTGCTTTCGCTCAGCTGGTCGAGATCGCCAAGGCTTAAGTCGCTTTCTCAGCACTTTCCGCAAGGAAAGTGCTTTTTTGTTTTCGTACCAACTATCAACCTTTTCATTATCAAACTTTATAAATAATCCACGCAGCGCAGTCATTAATCATCATCTGTCACTGACCGTTCCTTAAATATAAACATTGTTTATGTTTCCAAAAACTTTTCGAGGCGAATAAGCATCTATATAGTGTAAACCTTGCTTGAGGAATGCACAGAAAGGAGTGAAAACATGGACGCAGAGGTATTCCAATCCCTTGTGCTTGCAATCGAACCACTTTTATACCGTGTCAGCTGTACATATTTGAAGCAAGAAGCTGACCGTGCCGACGCAGTGCAGGAAGCATTGATGCGCGCGTGGTCCAAGAGAAGCCTTTTGAGAGATTCGGAACATTTTAATGGCTGGATCGTCCGCATTTTAATCAACTGTTGCAAAGAAATATTACGAAAGCAAAAGCGTCATGCGCATGACCAACTGGATCCGGAGTGGGGCGGCGATGTTTCCACCATCAGCTCGTCACCACTTTAGGATGCGCTATCCATGCTTACTCCGGAGCTGAGGCTGATTATCACCCTACACTATATGGACGGCTACTCCATCGAAGAAATCAGTCGTCTGTTCGCCTGTCCGACCGGCACTGTAAAGAGCCGTATGCGAGCCGCCCGTCTTAAACTTCGCGATATCATGAACATGGAATGGAGTGATGAAGAATGACAGAGAAAAAGATCAATGAGTTATTCAAAACCAATACCGCATCTCCCTCCCCTCTTTTTTCAAGCACAGTTCGTGAGACACTTCATACGATCACGACTTGTTCCGAAATCAGCCGGACGGCACATCATTTTTCGATGAGAGGTGTATTAACGCTGGCGTGCGCGCTAATGTTAATTTTACCCGCTGCACTTATTCCTCTGTTTTCAGTGCAGATGTCTTCAAGCACTACGCATACCCCACTGCCTTCCGATGGTGAATGCAAGCTTCATCGCGTGACCGAAAATCTGATCGTACAGCCAAGCGACCTATGTGATCCTCTGGCGATTCATTTATCCATCTCCTCCGGTCTTTACCATGAACCCTTTCAGTTAAAGATCTCATCTGCCGATCCGGCAGACACGATTCTGTATACGATTGATGGTAGCATTCCCTCAGTTGAAAACGCGATGATTTACAACGATCCGATCACGATTGATCACTCTGCTGTGATCCACGCGTGTGTGTTGAAAAAAGACGGCAGTACAGGGGACGTTTGTGTCGGTAACTATCTGATGTTGTCCAAAGAGCCCACAGTAGATGTGATCTCACTTGTCGTTGATCCCGAGAGTTATCATGATTCAAAGAAAGGTTACACTTCAAAACATAACAACATCGGCACACTTTCAGCTGATGAAGTTGAGAAGATTGCGATGAACGGAAGCATGCTCTATATTCCGCTCACCGGCAACACAGATGCATTTTCACGGGATCTGCTTCTGAGCAGAAGCAGATACTATATCAGCACCCATGACATCTGCTATCCGCAGGACAATATGCAGATTGACATGACAGCTGATCTTCTTCCGCCTTCTCTGTTTGATGAGGGCGGGACCCTTGGATACTCTGCCTGTCAATTATGGAACGGTGGATTTGATTCCGCGGCAACACGCATTTCCAATGCCTTGGGAGTGCAAGCCCTCCGGCGTTTCTCTTCCCTGGATATCATATATCCATCCTGCAAGCCAGTCTCTGTCTATGTAAATGGTGATTATATCGGACAATACTGGCTCAAGGAAGTCATCGGTCCTGAAATGATCGCGCGAAAGACAGGCATACCGGCAGAGCAATTCGAGGGCGATGCATTTTATGAAAGTGTATATCATCAGGGTAAACTCGATACGATCATCAATGAACTGAGCGCATTATCAACCGGCACCGATGAAAAAGCACGCGAATATCTTGATGAGAACATTAACATTGACAGCTTTCTTGACTGGTATACAACCGCGATCTACTTCGGAAACTGTAACTTCTATATGGACGCATATCGTGAACCTGTAAGCGGAAAATGGAAGTTCATTGCAGTTGGTTATGACTCTGCATTCTTCAGTTCCAATACATATCGAGAGTTTTTCCTGGCTGATAATTGGAAGGCTTCCGAAACACTATACAGAAAAATCATCGCAGTCGACGAATATAGGGAACTGTACCTTCAAAAACTCGGTACTTTGATTCAAACCATCACACCCGAGGTGCTTATGGAAGAAGTCGATCAATGCATTGCGTAGATTGTAACAGAGATGAGCGCTCATTTTGAACACTATTCCGAATCCCTGTACACAGTGATGAACGATATACCCGAGATGGTCTTCATCCCGGATTTCGACACATGGTGTATAAGGATTGATCAACTGCAAAACAGCGTGATCCTCAATCGCCCCGCTCGTCTTATCAAGCGCGTACAACAGGATTTTTCACTCAACGAAGAAGAGCTGATCCGATACTTCGGTCCGTTCGCAGAAACCGCCTTAGCCAAATAACATCGTTCGTTCTTCGCATCCTCTCGCCTGTCGGTCTTTTCCGGCAGGCGTTTTTTTATTTACCACTCAGTTTTTCGTGTTTTTCTGCCGGACACGGCAAAATCAGGTAAGTTGGTGACCATTTTTTCCGTCTTTTATTTGAGCGATCCATCTTGTATAATATGATAGTATTCCTATGCTGAGGAGGTTTATGCTTTGCTGAAAAGATGCTTCTCCACGCTGATGACCATCATCATGCTCTTTGGCACAACGGCTATTGCCGCCGAAACCAACACCGAAAGCACCCCCGAGAAGACGTTTAAAATGGCGGGTTATGAATCCTACACCACCCGTACCTGGGCCAAAAACGCCTTTTTTGCCCGGATGGAGGAAAATACCGGTATCCACTTTGAGTTTGACGAGTACACCGACAAAAACAACTGGGATACCTATAAGAACAGCCTGACAGCCGATGCCGCGCTGCCCGATGTGCTTTTCAAGGCCAACCTCAGCGGCGGCGAGGCCATTGACCTGATGGAAAAGGGCGTGCTGATCGATCTGAAGCCCTACATCACGGCCGAAAAGATGCCCAACCTCACCGCGCTCCTTCAGCAGTTCCCGGATGTGATGGATGCCATCACCCTGCCGGGCGGACAGGTCGCCGCGCTGCCCTATATCAACGAAACGCCCCTTAACTGCGGTATCTGGGTCAACAAGACCTTCCTCTCCGCCTGGGGGCATGATATGCCCACCGATAAAGACAGCTTTACCGAAATGCTGCGCTTCTTTGTAAACGGTGATCCCAACCGCAACGCCAAGAAGGATGAAGTGGGCCTTTCCTTCATCGGCCCCTTCGATCTCAAGTTCCTCATGCACGCGTTCGGGCTGAATGCCAATAACTACAACATGGCCGCCCGGAACGGAGAAGCCGTCTTTGTTCCTGAAGAACAGGCGTATTACGATTTCGTCTCCTGGCTGCACGATCTGTACACCGAAGGTCTGATCGATCAGAAGGGCTTTATCAACAATACCACCACCCGTACCGTGACGGATGAGAATGCCACCGCCACCTATGGTGTCTTTATCAGCCAGAGTCCTACAGATGTCATTCCCGCCTCGTGGGACAGCAGATACACCCTGATGATGCCGCTCACCTATCAGGGCAAACAGGTCTACCGCGATTACTTCGGCAACTGCCTCACCGGCACCTTTGCCATCACCGCGGCCTGCACGGATGTGGACAGCATCATTGCCTGGGTGGATCTGCTTTACAGCCCCGAAGGCGCTACGCTGGCCAATGCCGGTAAGCAGAACGTGGAATACGTGATCGAACCGAATGGCACCTGGGTGCTCACCGATCCTCAGAACAGTTATTATATGCAGATCTCGCAGCTGATCTCCGGAAGCAATCCCTACCCGGGATATTCCTGCGATGATTTCCAGATGAAGTATAATCAGAACAGCGTGGTCGATCGTTACGCGGAATACCGCGCGCTGAACGTGATCGCCGTCCGACCCTTCCCCTATTTCACCCTCAGCAACGCGGAAGAGAGCGAAGTGTTCGTGATGCAGCTGGATCTCGGCCGCGAAGTGGATGTGCAGCTGGCACGCTGGGTGCGCGGGGATGAAGAACTGACGCCCGACAGCTACAGGGCCTTCATTGACAAGCTTTATACCGAATACCGCCTTCAGGAATTCAAGGATTTCTGGCAGAACATTCTGAGCCGATAACAGAAAGGGGTACGAAGATGAATCACTATTCGCAGATGATGTCCCGACTGAAAACGCCCGAGGCCATGAAGCGCTTCTTCACCCTGTATGGCAAGCGCGAAGGTGAACTGGCTCGCCAGCTCACCCGCTATACGGAACTTGTCAAGCGCCATGAAGATATTTTCCATTCCGATAAACCCCTCTGCATGGTATCCGCCTCCGGCCGTACGGAGATCGTAGGCAATCACACCGATCACCAGAACGGCCGTGTGATGGCCGCCGCGGTAAATCTGGACACCGTGGCCGCGGTCACGCCCCGCAGCGATATGCTGGCCGAGGTCCATTCCGCCGGTTTCCCGGTCGTTCAGCTGGATCTGTCCGATCTTTCCGTCCGTGAGGAGGAAATGGGCACCAGCGCCGCGCTCATCCGCGGTGTCGCTGCCGGCATGGCAGAAAGAGGTTATCAGGTGGGCGGCTTCGATGCCGCCATCACCAGCGATGTGCTGGCCGGAAGCGGTCTTTCCTCTTCTGCCGCCTTCGAAGTGCTGATCTGCACCATTCTGGATAAGCTCTATAACGGCATGACGGTGGATGCCGTCACCCGCGCCAAGATCAGCCAGTACGCTGAAAACAGGTATTTCGGCAAGCCCTCCGGATTGATGGATCAAATGGCTTCCTCCGTGGGCGGCCTCGTCTATATCGATTTTAAGAATCTCCCTGCCGATGTGGAGATCTCACCCCTGAACTTCGATTTTGCCGCTGCCGGTTATTCCCTTGTCGTTGTCAATACCCGCGGCAGTCATGATGACCTGACAGACGCTTACGCTTCCATCCGCACTGAAATGACGGCTGTGGCGGAATGCATGGGCGAAAAGGTGCTGCGCAGCGCGAACAGTGAGGAATTCCGTGTGAATATCCGCGCAGTCGCGGAAAAGTGCGGTGAACGCGCCTGTCTGCGCGCCCTGCACTTCTTCCAGGAGAATGACCGTGTGAAGCAGATGAAGACCGCCGTCCAATCCGGGGATCTTCAGAAGATGCTCTCCCTCATCACCGCCAGCGGCCGCAGCAGCTGGGAAAAGCTGCAGAACGTGTATATGCCCGGCACGCATCAGCCCATGGCGCTCGCGCTGGCTTCCAGTGAGGATCTTCTGGACGGCAAAGGCGCGTGGCGTGTGCATGGCGGCGGTTTTGCCGGCACTACGCTCAACTTTGTGCCGGATAACACTCTGAACCTCTTCATTTCCCGCATGGAAGCGCTGTTCGGAAGCGGCTGCTGCTTTGTGCTGAATGTGCGTCCCGAAGGCGCCGGTGTCGTTTTTGACTGACACAGGCTTATGGGATGGGCTGTATCCCTTTCCCGGAGGAAACTGAGTATGATCTCAAACAACCGTGAAATGACAGAAAAACTGGGCAGGGCGCTGGCAGAACAGCTGCAGCCCGGCGACACCGTGCTGCTCGACGGCCCCATGGGCGCCGGGAAAAGCGAGCTGGCCCGCGGGATCGCGCGCGGGCTGGGCGTGCAGGGTCCTGTCCCTTCACCCTCCTTCACCATCCTGAATTGCTACAATGAGGGAACCATCCCCCTTTTCCACTTTGACTGGTGGCGCATCGGGGATGAAAGCGAACTGTACGATATCGGCGCGGAGGAATATGTGTCCGGCTCCGGCGTGTGTCTGATCGAATGGTATCAGAACGGTCCGTCTCTTGTGCCGGAGGATGTTCTGCGGGTGCGTATCGTACCGCTTGATGATGAAAGACGTGAGATTACCCTGATCCCCGAAGGTCATTTCCGGGAGATCACACTGAAGGAAGATGACATCCAATGAATCTGTTACTGATCGATACATCCGGTCCCGTCTGCGGCGTGGCTGTGCTGAAGAACGGCGCTGTCCTTTACGAGGCGCATGCCATCAATAAACTCACCCATTCCGTCAGCATGATGCCCATGGTGGAAGAAGCGCTGATCCGCAGTGCCCTTACCATCGAGCAGATCGATCTGTTCGCCTGTGTGAAAGGTCCCGGTAGCTTTACCGGCGTCCGCATCGGCGTGAGCGCTGTGAAGGCGCTGGCGCATGTGCATCAGAAGCCCTGCATCGGCGTGGACGCGCTGGAAGCGATGGCGCAGGGCGTCAGCATGTTTGACGGTCTCATCTGCCCTGTACAGGACGCGCGCGCCGGTCAGGTGTACGGCGCTGTTTTTGAAGGGTTCTCCATGAAGCGCCTGATGGCGGATACCCCGATCCGCGTTGAAGAATTCTGCGAGCAGGCAAAAGCGCTGGCGAACGGCAAAAAGCTGCTGTTCCTGGGCGATGGCATGCCGGTCCAGAAGGATCGTATTGCCGCGCTGCTTGGGGATCAGGCTGTCTTCGCGCCGCAGAACGCTTCCTATCTGCACGCTGCCGCGGCGGCTGTACTGGCCGCGCGTGACACGGACAAGGCGGAATCTTATCTCACGCTCTCCCCTCTGTACCTGCGTCCCCCGCAGGCGGAACGACAGAAGAATCTGAAGGAGTTGGGTCATGAGTGACATCATCTGCCGCCGCATGACCATACAGGATGTCGAACAGGTGCAGGCCATTGAAGCCGCCACCTTTGCCATGCCGTGGACTGTGCAGGATTTTGTTAAGGAAATGACCACCAACAAGTGCGCGCGTTATATCGTGGCGCAGGATGGTGATGAGATCGTGGGGTTCGCCGGCGCGTGGCTCATTCTGGATGAAGGTCATATCACCAATATCGCCGTCCGGGCGGATCACCGCGGGCGCGGCATCGGCAATTTGCTGACCGCAGCGCTTCTGCAGTACGCCGCCAATATGGGCGTGGCGTATATGACCCTTGAGGTACGAAAGAGCAATCTGATCGCGCAGCAACTGTACACCACCTACGGCTTTGTCAAGCTGGGCGTGCGCAAGAAATATTATGAAGATAACGGCGAGGATGCCCTGCTGATGGTGTGTGACCATATGCCGGATGCCGTGGCCGATTTCACCGAAGAAGAAACCGTATCAGAATAAGGAGCTGTACCATGGAAAAGATCGCAAGCTTCACCATCGATCACAACCGTCTCCTCCCCGGCCTGTATGTCAGCCGTGTGGACAAGGCCGGCAGCGAATATGTGACCACCTTTGATATGCGCATCACCGCGCCGAACCGCGAGCCTGTCATCGATATGCCCGCCCTGCACACGCTGGAACATCTGGGCGCTACCTTTCTCCGCAATTCCGCCTGCAAAGATGAAGTGCTCTACTTCGGCCCCATGGGCTGCCGCACCGGCTGCTATATCCTGATGCACGGCAAGCTGACGAGCGAAGATGTTGCCGGTCTTGTGACCGAAATGTGCGATTTCATCTTAAACTTTGAGGGTGAGATCCCCGGCGCGCGTCCGGAGGAATGCGGCAACTACAGCGAGCAGAACCTGAACATGTGCAAATATTACGTGCGCAGATACCGCGATGAATTGATCCTCGAAAAGCGCTATACTTATCCGGACTGAGCCGTTTTCGCAAAGCAAAAGAGGCATTCTTCGATCTGAAGAAGCCTCTTTTTTGTATATGCAGGCGTGTTTTTAACGCTTTTTCAGCGTGTTTTTCGTCTTTCCGCCGCTTCGTCCCACAGCCGTTGCTGTTCTTCGTTTTCAATGATCAAGCGCGGGATCATGACCGGCTTTTCGTGCTCATCCAAAGCGACCATGGTGAAAAACGCTTCATTGATCAGTTCCTGTTCACCGTCCAGCAGTTCCAGATAACAGCACACGCGGATATCCATGCTGGTACGGCCTGTATAGACCACCTCGCCCGTCAGCACCAGCGTGTCATTGGCACGGGCCGGCGCGCGGAAACTGAGATTCTGCACACGCGCGGTCGTCACATTGGTACCGGCGTGCCGTCTGGCGGTAACCGCTGCCACGATGTCCATCCAGCTCATCAGCTGACCGCCGAAAAGACGGGAATAGCCGTTCAGGTTGGCCTGTGTCAGCAGCTGTACCTGTGTGGTAAAGGAATCTGACACATGTTTTTCAGTTCTTTCAGCCATCTGTCTCACCCTCCCATGTTGTCTGTCTGTATGCCTGTCGGATCAATAGACCAGATAATCGCACTCCAGCCGTCCGTTGTACAGGCGCTTTTTGTAGGTGGCGCGCCGTCCTACGCACTTTTCAAAGCCCACATAAGCCGTGATCGCGCACAGGCGGCTCTCTCCGGTACGGGCGCGGAGCTTCATCAGATCCTTATACAGGTATTCACAGTGCTTACGATCACTCATACGCTCACCGTAGGGCGGATTGCAGATGAAACACAGCGGCTTCTCAGGTGTCAGTTCCAGTTCCTTCAGATCCTTCTGAAATACGGTGATCCGACCGCCGAGCCCGGCCTGTACGATGTGCTTTTTGCACAGTTTCAGGGCTTCGGGATCGATATCGCTGCCGCTGATGTCGTGGATCTTCTCCGGATCGAAGCGCTGTTCCGCTTCCTCGCGCAGGGCGCGGATCGCCTCGCGGTCCACTGTCTTCCAGCCCTCCATAGCAAACACGCGGCGCAGACCGGGAGCGCGGTCGCTCTGGATAAACGCCGCTTCGATCAGCAGTGTGCCTGTGCCGCAGCAGGGATCGTGAAGGGCGTTTTCCCTGCGCCAGGGGGATTGCAGCACCAGCGCGGCGGCCAGTGTCTCACGCAGCGGCGCTTCGCCGTTCCAGGTGCG
>CALCTW010000032.1 GCA_937907055.1 uncultured Clostridia bacterium
GGTGGGAGCGCCCATGGAGTCAGCGTGCTGGGAGATCAGGTCGCAACCGGAAGCGATCAGAGCTTCGGCAGCAGCCTTTTCTTCCTTCTCATCGTACCAGGAACCGGTGAACTGCACTTCCATGGTCACATCGGGGCAGATGGACTTGGCGCCCAGATAGAAGGAGGTGTAACCGGAGATAACTTCAGCGTAGGTGAAGGCGCCGACATAACCCATCTTGGGATGTTCGCCCTTCAGCTGGCCGTTCTGACGCATTTCTTCCAGCTTCATGCCGGCGGCAACACCAGCCAGGAAGCGGCCTTCATAGATGGAAGCGAAGGCGTTGTGGAAGTTGTTCAGACCGGAGGTGTGAGCCTGGGTGCCGGTGGCGTGGCAGAACTCAACCTCGGGAACTTCGGTAGCAGCCTTCATGAGGTAGGTCTCATGACCGAAGGAATCAGCGAAGATGACGTTGCAGCCTTCATCGACCAGTTCCATCGCGGCTTCATAGACTTCGTTGGATTCGGGGATGTTCTTCTTGATGATGACCTGATCTTCAGAGAAGCCCATGGCAGCAGCGGCTTCATAGACGCTGTTGATGAAGTTGAGGTCATAAGTGGAGTCTTCATCGTGCAGGGTGATAACGCCCAGCTTGACGGAAGAGTAATCCACGGTTTCGTCAGCGACAGCGAAGCTGACCAGAGACAGGCACATTACCAGCGCCAGGACGAGAGCAACGATCTTCTTCATGGAAGATTCCTCCTAAGAAAGTAGAGATGGGAAAAAGAGTTACCGTGTTTATTTGGATCAATCGTCGTCCCGCAGGATGATGTGACCATCTTCGATGCGATCAACGATTGCCAAAGACTTGAGATGGACGCCCTGCTCACGGAGCGTTTTGCCGCCGTTCTGGAAGCCCTTTTCGACGCCGATACCGACGCCCACGACCGTGGCCCCCAGATCCTCACAGATTTTGGACATGCCATAGACGGCCTGACCATCCGCAAGGAAGTCATCGATGAGCAGCACGCGGCTGCCGGCGGGAATGTAATTCTTTTCAACACGCATGGAGTAGTGCTTCTTCTTGGTGAAGGAGAAGACCTCCACCGCGGCGGTATTTTCGGAAAGAACGGCGCTGTCGCTCTTCTTGGCGAAGACAACGGGGATATCCCCCAGCGCGTGCGCGGCGGTAACGGCCATGGCGATACCGGAGGCCTCGACCGTGAGGATCAGGGTGGGCTGATCCGCCCGGAACTCTTCAGCAAAGGCTTCGCCCATTTTGAAGAGAAGCGCGGTATCGATGCGGTGATTGAGGAACATATCGACCTTGACGATGTCATCCCCGCGCCCTTTACCATCGGTGAGGATCGCCTGCTTGAGTTCTTTCATGGCAGCCTCCAAAAACACGAACATTGAAAAGGAATACATCCGCTATTATACGCCCAAGAAAGCGAATAATCAACCCTCCCGACATTTCTTTTTTATTAAATTTGGCATCACAAAGGCCCTCAAAGTGCCAAAATAAAGGAAAACATACGGAAAACACGGCAACAGAAAAGCGCCGCGGCAGGGCGGCGCGGAAGTGAACGGACAGACGACGGTCAGCGAAGGGCGGCAGCGCCCGCGACCAACGAGATCAGGAAACCGGCAATACCGACAGCCGCGAGCACGGTGAAAAAGAGAACACAGTTCTTGATGGTGCGAAGATAGTTCAGCTTGCGGAAGGTGAGATACTCTTTGGTGTCCGCTTCGGAAAGCGAATTTTCGGAGAGGGTGTAGAACTCCCCCGTCGCCTCCGTGCTGTGATCATAGACATACTGATAAACACCCTCAGGAAGCGTGCCGCCATCCTTCAGAAGCCGCGCGTACTCCGCGTTCTGTTCACCGGAGCAGTCGATCCGCTCGATCAACCCATACGCGATCCTGTTATCCCGAAGCACATGACACACATCGAGCTTCTTATTTTCGGCCATAGAAGATATCCTCCTCAATATGTTATTGTAGATCTGTTGGGATCATTTTACCGCGAACAAGACACCGATTCAAGGAAAACAGGCGCGGAGCCGTCTGACCGGCCCGGAATGAAGACAACAGATGCCGATATCCCGGTTGCCTGTCCCCCTCAAACCATGCTATAATACATATAACCAAAGGGCAAAGCGAAAAAGTGCCCAAAGAAACAAAAACAAAGAAAGAGGCAAAAATGAAAGTAGCAGTATTATGGTCCAGCCCCAATACGGACGGGCTGACGAACACCGCCGCGAACCAGATGATGAAGGGCCTGAAGGACGCCGGCGCGGAAGTGACGGAAATCAAAATGAACAAAATGAAGCTGCAGCACTGCGCCGCGTGCGGAAATGGCTGGGGCACCTGCAGAACACAGGGACAATGCGCGCTGAAGGATGACTTTGAGAGCATTTACAATGTGCTGAAGGAATCGGACGGGATCGTGCTGGTATCCGCGGTATACTGGTCCGGCATGACGGAGTGCATGAAGGCCTTCATCGACCGTCTGCGCCGCTGTGAGGCAGCCTGCGCGCACACGCTGGCGGAAAAGCGGTGTGTGCTGATCGCCTGCGCGGGCGGCACCGGACGCGGAACGCTGGAATGCCTGCATGACATGGAACTGGCGCTGACCCACATGAACATGCGCGCTTATGACCGCATCCCCGTGGTGCGCTATAACGCCGAATATATGCTGCCCGCGCTGGAGCAGGCCGGCCGCACCTATGCGGAGCGGCTGGAGAATGGATTCAATATGTATTATTGAGCGTGGCGAAGGGCAGCGATGGGCTTTCCGGTACTGATATGTGTCGGAGATGAACGATTTCGTGATACTTTTTCTGATTCATCATTTGATTCGGGAGACAGAAATGAGTAGATTTGATCAGTTGCCATCGTCCCGCAAAGAGTCCATCGAAGATGATGGACTCTTCTTTATTGTTGTCATAAGTTCTTATGAAGTTCATCAAAGTCAATGAAAGATGTAAGCAAAAACTGATTGAACCCACATTTTGCTACACCTATAATCTTTCATAGTGAGAATCCACTTTTGAATCCACTTTGTCTTGATGAGAATCCACCTTCGTCCACCTATCATCCCCCAAAGAATCCACTTTTCAGGCGAGAAAAAGGCAAAAAGGCAGAAAGAAAAGAGGAATGGAATTCACACTCCATTCCTCTGAAACCCTTGAAATATAATCTTTTTTACTTGCCGAAGTAGCGGTTCAGCAGACAATTATTACCCCAAACGAGGGAAATTCTACTTGACGAACTGCCAGTAGTCTTCCACCATGTGGTTTTCTTCCTGCCACCATGTGGTTTTCTTCCTGCCACCAATGGCATTTCTGCACGACCTCGTCATCCGACATGTCCTCAACGGATTTCAAATGGTAACGAAATACACGGTGATGCTTGAAGTACGCCCTGGCAACCTCTGCATAATCCTTCGTTGTGCTGTTCACAGTTTGATCCTCATGAACGACAATTACTTGCCGAAGTGACGCTCCAGCAGACCCTTGAGCGCCTTGCCGTGACGGGCTTCATCACGGGCCATTTCATGCACCGTGTCATGGATGGCATCAGAAATACATAGGTCGCTGTTTCATCTCTTACTTAACTACTTTCAAGATAATGCCTTCCAATGTGGTAAAATCGGGCGCATCTGCTTCATCCCACATGGTATAAAGATACACAGTCATGTTTTGGGGCAACGTGCCAGTGCCGTTGAAGGACAGCGAGAAGCTGGTGCGGTCATTCAACGAGACGCCTCCGTGAGGCCGGAATTTGTTGCCGTTTTCATCAATGGCAATCGCTTCTACCCAGCAGTCGCGTTCATCCGTTCCTTCAGATGCAGCATTCAGGAACGTGTTGATTGGAGCGTCACATTCGATCGTCATCACAGATGCCATAGGGCTCGCTTCAGCAGTAATCGTGCAGGAAGTACCGTTTATGGTTCCCGTGCCGGCATACTTCTTGCTTTCACCATTGCGCGGGATTGTGGCAGTCATCGTGCCAATATCCTCGCGTTCGGTGCGCCAATAGCAGTTGGTTCCATCAAACCAGTAGTACACAATCTCTTGCTTTACACCGATGTTCACCTTGAGTTCCTGGCGAGTGCGAATTGCATCGGGAAGGGGACATTCGAATTCACGCATCTCACAGAACTCACGGTTTTCGTTGTAAGCTGGAGAGGCAGAATCGGGATAAATGTCAATGCCGTCATCGGTGAGGGTGTGATCGCTGGTATACACGGATACTTTTCGATATCCGTAAGGTGTGCCAGCTTCCAAGGCCTGATTCCATGCACGAAGGATGTCGATGCCCGGTTCGTTTTCAGAAAGGACTGCCACAAGAACCTCGGCATTGCCACTGGTCATGAGCGTAAGTTCGGCTTCCGTGGGCTTGTATTCCGTTACATTCTGGCCCTGTGTAATACGGTAAGCCAGATTCAGCGAAAGTCCGTCGAAGTACGCGCTATCAATGGAGGCCGTGGCTGTTCCAAGCTGAGGATGCTCTACCAGAGCAGGTTCAGTCACAGTCAGCGTAGCATACGGTGCGACAGCGTTATATCGTTCGTCACGTTCTCCAAAGAAATGGAATAGATTGAGGTGTTCAGCAATTGCAACGGTGGCCATCAGCATGACGGCGACAATCGCAAACACCAGCGTCTTTGAAATTGTTCGTTTCATAGGTTGTGCTTCCTTCCTTTCTGCGTTAATCGCAGTCCGGATGCGCATACGACGCTGTTCGGAAGCAGCCAGCCCGGAAAGGCGTCTGTTGACCCGATCCTGAACTTCCTTTTCATTGATCATAGTACCATTCCTCCAAGCTGCTTTTTAGTAAGCGTTCTGCTTTATCCAGACGGTAGTGAACTGTTCTGCGGGAAATGTGAAGCACCTCGGCAACTTCCTGAACAGTAAGGCTCTGGAAGTAACGGAGGGTGATCACTTGCCGCAAACCAGCGGGCAATGAAAGGATTGCGTTGGTCATGGCATCATCGGGCAGCTCGAAGGGAACAGCGGGTTCCGGCAGATCATCCATATTCACGCGGCGGTCAATATGGATAAACCATTTGCTTCGTTGAAGATCACGGCAGGTGTTTACAGCGATCCGCATTAGCCAAGTCTTTTCACTGGCTTCCTTGCGGTAATTGTCGTAAGACCGCCATGCCTTCACGAATGTGTCCTGCACAGCGTCTTCTGCCAGTGCGGTGTCACGAAGAAGCAGATAGCAGGTGCGCAGTAGTGGTACCTCCCACTGCGCCATCGCCTGCTCCAGCCAGAAATCGCGTTCAGTCCGATGTTCCATGTACTCCAACCTCCTTTCATTATTACTGACGAAGGAAATGCAGAAAGTGTGCAACAGAAAATCAATATTCTGAGTATATTATAGCACATATCTTTTTGCTTTGGACGAAGTGTCATACATTTGCTTCAACAAAGCTATTCGAAATAAGGTCACTACTGAAAATCACTTGAATGTGGATTGTAAAAATGCTATAATTTTGAAGCAAGATAGGTCAAGATATTAGGAAGGGGGGACGAAGGATGCTGATTTATGCGAAGATCAACAAATCAACACTTGAGTTTATTCGTGCCAGACTTCAAGTGTCATATGAATACATTGAGCGAATGACGGATTTCTCTCAGCAGAGAATCTCTGTATGGGAAGATACATCTGTCGAAAAATGGCCTACAATCAATCAGGCAAAGACTTTGGCAAAATGCTATCATATTCCGTTTGCGGGTCTCTACATGAACTCTTCAGATATAAATGTGCGTCACCTTCCTGTCCTAAGGAATATGAGAACAACAATTGATGCTATCACTGATGAAAGTGCGGTCAACTTGGCTGTCTGGGATCTTCTGTGCGCACGTGATTTTTTTGTAGAAGCAAAGAAAGAGTTACTTGAAAGTATTCCTGATTTTACACTTGATATTGCCAGCGAAAGCGTGTCAGAGTGGGCTAAACAGATTCGCGCCTACTTTGGTATCGATTTAGCCAAGCAATATGCTTCCAGCAGCAGTAGGCAGTTTTATCTATATCTTCGCGATTGCATTGAATCTCGTGGCGTTTTTGTCCACAACTTCTCAGGTGTAGATACTGCTGTCACACGAGGCATTGCAATTTGTGATGAATCCATGCCCATTATCGGCTTGAATGAGAATGATCGTTACCCGGCAAAGTCATTTTCGATGATCCATGAGATTGTTCACATAATCAAGCGCACGTCCTCCGTGTGCAATGATATGTATAATGCCTTCTCTGCCTACAATGAAGAAGTATTTTGTAATGCTGTTGCCGGAGAAGTGCTGACACCCAAACAGGCTATACTGCGCGAATGCGGAAGCTATACTGCGAATGAGTTTACTCTTGATGTGATTGATCGCATCGCGAAAAAATTCTCAGTAAGCTCCGAGGTAATAGCACGTAGGCTTCTTGATCTTGACAGGATTCCCCTCAGCAGCTACCAAACCATTTCGAAAAGCCTTACTGACAGATTCCGCGCAGAACGTGAAGCGATGAAAGACGAACGCAAGCGTACTGGTCAGGGAATCCCGCGTAATATGTCCAGAGAAGCAATGGACCGGACAAGTTCTGAGATGTGCCGGGTCCTCTTGAAAGGCTACTCTGAGGGACTCTTTGATAAAAAGGATGTGTCGCACCACGTTGGAATTGGCGAGAAACACATTGACAAGTTTGTAACGGAGGTGTTGAAATGGTACAGGTAACGGTCGCACCGTATCGATACATAATCGACACTTCCTCAATGTTGTCACAGAAGGACAATGAACCTCATCGTCGGAAAATATTCCGTAGTCAATGGTGTTATATATTATATGCGACTTCTGGAAGAGCGTAAGCTCCGAAAGAGGATCGCATTTTTTCATGGAAGGAGGGCGCTGAATGATAGATCTGTCGTTTGCAGCCCTGTATGAACGCCTGAGCCGTGATGATGAACTTCAGGGCGAATCGAACTCGATCACCAATCAGAAACGCCTCTTGGAGAACTACGCTCGGGATCATGGCATCACCAACTTTGTCCACTACACCGATGATGGTATCTCCGGTACCCGTTTTGATCGTCCTGGCTTCATGGCCATGATGAGCGAGGTCAACGCCGGTCACATCCACACGATCTGCGTCAAGGATATGAGCCGAATCGGTCGTGACTACCTCAAGGTTGGCGAAGTCATGGAGATGCTCCGTAAGAAAGGTGTACGCCTGGTCGCCGTCAATGACAATGTGGATAGTGAGAATGGCGATGATGACTTCATCCCGTTCCGCAACATCATGAACGAGTGGTATGCGAAGGACACGAGCAAAAAGATTCGCTCCACCTTCGCAGCCAAGGGCAAGGCTGGTAAGCATGTTGCCAGCACTACGCCCTACGGCTACTTGAAAGACCCACTGGATCACAACCATTGGATCGTTGATGAAGAAGCTGCTGATGTTGTGCGCCGGATCTTTAAGATGACCATTGATGGGTACGGCCCATATCAGATCAGCCAGCTTCTTGCCGAGGACAAGATCGAGATTCCCGCTGTCCATATGGCGCGTCTGGGCAACGGCTTGTGGCAGGG
>CALCTW010000033.1 GCA_937907055.1 uncultured Clostridia bacterium
TGCTTTTTGTTCGTGTGCTTATTCGATCTTTCCGTTCTTCGATCTCCTACCGGTGATGGCATATTCCGCCCATTCGGCCACATTGGTCGCATGGTCGCCGATGCGCTCCAGATACTTCGCCACCATCAGCATGTCCAGCCAGATAGCGCCATTGGCGGCATCCTCTGCGATGGCCGAGATCAGCTCGCCCTTGATGCGGTCAAACAGATCGTCCACCACATCGTCATAGGCGATGATCTCCCGCGCCAGCCCCAGGTCACGCTGGACAAAGGCCGTGATGCTGTCATTCACCATGCGGATCACATCGGCGGACATTTTGTCCAGATCAGCTCCGACAGGACCGTTCCTGCCCTGCGTAAAGCGGGCGATCTCCGCGATATCCGATGCCTGATCACCGATGCGCTCCAGATCGGTGATCATTTTCAGCGCCGCGGATATATCCCGCAGCTCCCCGGCTACAGGCTGCTGCTTGAGCAGCAGCTTCATGCAAAGCGCCTCGATATCACGCTCCTTGCGGTCGATCCTGCTGTCGGCCTCCTTGGCTTTGGCGCCCATTTCGCTGTTGCCGGTGGATGCCGCCTTCACGGCAAAGCTGACAGCCCGCTCGCAAAGCGCGCCCATCTCTTTTAACTCATTATGCAGCTCATCCAGCTGCGCGTGGTAGATATCTCTCATATCAACCAAACCTTCCTGTGATGTATTCTTCGGTCTTCTTGTTCTGCGGACTGGAGAACAGCCTGTCTGTCTCGCCGAATTCGATCAGTTCGCCCAGCAGGAAAAACGCGGTTTTGTCGGAAATACGCACCGCCTGCTGCATATTATGCGTGACCATGATGACCGTATATTTTGCTTTCAGTTCGCCGATCAGATCCTCGATCCTGGCGGTGGAGATGGGATCGAGCGCGCTGGTGGATTCATCCAGCAGTAATACCTCCGGCTGTACGGCCAGAGCGCGGGCAATGCACAGCCGCTGCTGCTGACCGCCGGACAGACCCAGCGCGCTGGTCTTGAGCCGGTCCTTCACCTCGTCCCAGATGGCGGCGTCACGCAGAGACTGCTCCACCACCCCATCCAGCACCGAACGGGAACGCGTACCGTGGATGCGTGGGCCGTAGGCGATGTTATCATAGATGCTCATGGGAAACGGGTTGGCTTTCTGGAAAACCATGCCGATCTGCTTACGCAGCGCGGTCACATCCGCCCTGGGTGCGTAGATGTTCTGCCCGTGATAGGCGACTGTGCCTTCAATGCGGATCCCCTCCACCAGATCATTCATGCGATTGAGCGTTTTGAGGAAGGTGGATTTGCCACAGCCGCTGGGGCCGATGAGCGCGGTGACCTCATGCTCGGGAAGGGCAACGCTCACATGATGCAGTGCCTGATGATCCCCGTACCAGAGATTCAGATCATTTACATCGATGATGCTTTGCATGAGCAGCTCCTTTCTTATCCGTATGTCTCAGTTTTTTCGCGACAAGATTCGCCGCCAGGTTCAACAGCAGAGTCAGGATCATCAGCACAGAGGCGATGGCAAAGGCCGTCTGCGCGTCGCCGCGCTCACTGACATAGACATACAGAGAGACCGTCAGCGTGGCGCTGGAGGATTGCAGAGACTTGACAAAATCCGTCAGCGCGAGCCCGAAGCCTGCCGTAAACAGCAGCGCGGCCGATTCGCCGACGATGCGGCCAATCGCCAGAATGCAGCCGGTCACGATGCCGTCAATGGCATTGGGCAGCACCACGGTGCGCACCATATGCCACTTGCCGCTGCCCAGCGCCAGCGCGCCGTCACGCCACGCCTGCGGCACATTCTGCAAGCTTTCCTTGGTGTTGCTGATGATGGTAGGCAGCACCATGATGGATAACGTAAGGCCGCCTGCCAGGATGCCCGCCCTGAGTCCCATCAGTTGCAGGAAGAAAAGCATACCGACCAGACCGAACAGGATGGAAGGGATGCCCGTCAGGGTCTCTGTGGCAAAGCTGATGAGCCGGACCAGTTTCCGGTTCCGGGCATATTCCGTAAGATAAATGGCCGTACAGATCCCCAGCGGCACCGCGATGACCATGGTGACCAGGATGATATACAGGGTGTTCAGAATATTGGGAAGGATGCCGATCGTCTGCTTCAGGTAACTGGTCGTGCCGGAAAGGAAGGACCAGGAGATGCCGGGCAGACCCCGGGCGAACACATAGCCGATCAGCGCGATCAGCAGCAGGCAGACCAGCGCGGCCCCGGCGCGCATCAGCACCCGCAGAAGGTTGTCTTTGAACTTGCGCATCATTTGTTTTCCCTCCGCACCACCAGATTCAGAAACGCGTTGATGAGCATGATGAACAGGAACAGCACGAGCCCGATGGAGAACAGCGCCTGTTGATGCAAACTGCCCACCACAGCATAGGACATTTCAGACGCGATGGCTGTGGTGAGGAAACGCACGGGCGTGAACAGATCCGGCATTCTTGCCACATTGCCCGATACCATGATGATGGCCATGGCCTCGCCGATGGCGCGCCCGATGCCCTGCACGACTGCTGTGGCAATGCCGCTGCGGGCGGCACGGATGGACACACGGAACCAGGTCTCCACTTTTGTCGCGCCAAGCGCCAGCGAAGCTTCCTCATATTCCTTCGGCACAGCCCGCAGCGCGGTTTCCGATACGCTGATGATATACGGCAGGATCATGACGGTAAGAACAAGGATGGCGGTAAACAGACACGCGCCGGAGGAAAGCCCGAAGACATTCTGAACAGCCGGAACCAGCACGATCATGCCCACCAGTCCGTAAACCACGGAAGGGATGCCGGCCAGCAGCTCCACCGCCGTGTGGATCAGACGGGCCAGCCAGCCCGGCGCGTCCTTGGCAAGAAAGACAGCTGTGAGAATCCCCAGCGGGATCCCCAGCACCACAGCGCCGGCCGTACCGTATACGCTGGTCAGGATGAACGGCAGAATGCCGAAATCCTGTGATCCGGCTGACCATTTTTCGCCGAACAGGAAGTTTCCGATCCCCAGCCGGCTGATGGCCGGAACACCGGAGATGACAAGGTATACGGTGATGAATAACACAAACCCGACCGACAAGATGCCGCAGCCGAGAAACAGAAGATGAAAACCCGTTTCAAGCGGGT
>CALCTW010000034.1 GCA_937907055.1 uncultured Clostridia bacterium
TGACAAAGGCACGATTCTCCCTCTCGCGAAAATCGTGCCTTTGTTGATGGTCTGAACGCCCTTCACTCACATATTGAGTGAAGGGCGTTATTCATGATCAAAACGAAAACACGCCAAACCGTCTCATTGACGGGAAAGGTTATCGGAATCGAGCATTTTCCGGATCTTCTGCGCCTCCTGCTCCTTCACACGGCGCTTGTTTTCCTGTTCCGGCCTCTTGAACAGAACCCAATCAAACATAACAGTGTAAAAATCGCCGCCGCTGACCTGCTCCAGTTCTTCCATGTTCATCATCGTCTTGTTCATGATCATACTTCTTTCCGGCACGCTGTGCCTGTTATAATTTTCATTCATTCTGTGTTTCTGTCAGGCGGCTTTGCTTTTTCAGCCTGACAAAATGATATACGCGCGTACAGACAAAAATCCACGGAAGATCCGAAAATTTTATGATCTTTTTTTGTGGCTGTCAGAACCGGATCTGAAAAACGGGATATCCGCGTTCCGCGCCGACTGTCAGATCAGAAACGGGCTGTGCCTGTCGGCACAGCCCGTTTTCTGTCTTTTATGATGATCTTCAGCGGACCATGTTGATACGGTCCATCAGATCGATCAGCTGCTGACGGTGATCACCGCGGGAAAGCACGTGGTGATTGCCGATGGGAGAACGCAGGAAGTAATAGGGGTCCTCCAGATTCAGTGTGATCTGCGTACGGCACAGGTTGGGATCGAAATCCATCGGTTCGCTGGTCGCCACCTGTACATGATATTCGCTCAGGTCGCCGGAGCACTTGAAGATGGTGAAGGTATCGGGGTTGAAATGACCGCGGATCGCCACGCCGATGCCGGATTCAAAATGCGTATCGCAGTCATATTCGTCCACCATGTTCACAGGCAGCGTGCAGTGCGCGAAGACAGCCTTCTTCGCGGCGGGATCGATGCGGCTGGGATTGCACATAAAGGCGCCCTTGCCGGTCACGGCCTGCTGCAGCATCATGGCCAGCAGAGACGGCATATCGCCCTCGCAGCCCGCGGTGATACCTTCGCAGTTCAGGATGGCCAGACCCAGGCAGGTGGTGGTGTGAAGACGATCCAGCAGATCGAAGCAGCGGACGGTGACAGCGGACAGGCGCTCCTGCTCGCAGATGCGCTTGAGCGCGCCGTAGACATAGAATGCCTTCTGGGTCTCCCCAAAATCAAAGGCCTTGCCGATCAGCTCCTCCGTCAGGGTATTGGGGATGTACTGCTTCTTTTCAGCCTCCTCCGCCAGACGGGAGACCGGGATGTGCACGACCGTGATGCCCAGCTTTTCCTTCAGGGCGCTTTCAAAGGGCCTGGAGGCGATGAGCCAGTCGGAAGGATCACCCACCATGCCGATACGCAGACCGCGCAGGGAGGCATAGGCCAGATCCACTGCCTGCAGGGCACGGATGCGGGCCGCGATATCCTGCACAGTGCCGTGGATGATCTCGCCCTCGCCGCCGTTCTGGTGGATGAAGGAGAGGATCTCCATGGCGGCAGCCAGAGAATTGCTGGCACCGCTGGTGAGGATGTAGCAGTGCTTCTCGCTCACTTTATCCCAGATCTGCTTAAAAAAGCCTTCGCTGCCGCCGGAGGCCACATACAGCAGGGCAAAATCGCTTGCCGCGTATTCATCAGCGGAAACGCGCTTGAGTTCCTCGCCCAGCGCTTCCGAAACAGACACGATAAAAGCCGCCGCGCTCTCTTCCGTCATCTGGGAAAGCGGGCTTTTTACCTGATAATAACCGATCATGACTTATCCTCCTCTGTATCGATGGATGATATCTCAGACTTTTCGACAGTTGCTATCTTATCACTTTGCCCATCCCTTGTCAAACCATCAGCCTGCGCCGGGGCAAAGAAAAACGCTTCCCATATTATAAGGAAGCGTTTAAAAACGAAGCGAGGGTTTACAGGATCCAGGGCGCGGGGGTCACGCGGGTGGGCACGCCCTCACGGATCTCCTCCAGCAGCATCAGGCTGGACATATTATCCGGCACGTTGCTCTTGGGATTCGCGATGGCCAGCACGAAGCACACGCCTTCGACAGAAACAGAGAACTCCTTCATCAGGCTGACCATGCCGTTCGCGGTACCGCCGCCGCGCATGAAGTCATCCACGATCAGCGCCTTCTGACCGGGCTGCACGGCACGGCGGGAAAGAGACATGCTCTCGATACGGCCGTTGCCGGTGACATAATTGATATTGACGGCACTGCCCTCATACACCTTTGTGGCATGGCGGGCAATGATGAGCGGCACGCCCAGCGCCTCCGCGGTCATCAGCGCGACCGGGATGCCCTTGGTCTCCATGGTCAGCACAAAATCGATCCCCTTATCGTAATAACGGGAAGCGATCATCTGACCCATGCCGCGGGTCAGCTGCGGATCCGCCAGAATATCGGAAAAATAGAGGAAACCGCCGGGCAGACGGCGATCCTCCTGCATGAGCATCTCACAGATGCGCAGAATGAACTTCTTTTTTTCTTCGGTCTTTCCAGCGGGACGGAAGCGCACGCCGCCGGCCGCGCCGGCCACCGTTTCCACCGTGCCCAGAGAAAAAGCCTTCATGCAATCATTCAAAAGCGCGAGATCTTCGCTGATGGAAGACTTCGCGGAAGAAAACAGATCGCAGAAAGTGGATAATGTGAAAAGCTTGTTGGGATTTTCGGAGAAAATGCGGGTCATGACCGCCATTCTTTCTCCGCGTTTGACCTTGTCCATACCAAAAACACCTCCGTGTCAAATCGACACAACGGGGATTATAACACACAATATCGAATAATACCATAGATTTTTTAAATAATGTTCGTGTTTATTTTTTGTTTTTAGCAAGGTCCCGGCGCCATGCTTTGCCTTGCGGCTTTCCGGGCGCGGTGGTATACTGTGCCTATCATCCCAAGCGAGGTATCTTCATGAGCATATCCAATATGACCACCCTGTGCTACCCGGAAAAAGACGGCTGCTATCTGATGCTGCACCGGGTGAAAAAGAAAAACGATATCAACCATGATAAATGGCTGGGGGTGGGCGGTCATTTTGAAGACGGCGAATCACCGGAGGACTGTGTTCTGCGCGAAACAAAGGAAGAGACCGGGCTCACGCTGCTCGATCCCAGTCTTCGCGGCGTGATCACGTTCGTTTCCGGCGCGGATAACGAATATATGTTCCTTTTTACCGCCACAAAATGGCAGGGCACGCAGACCCTGTGCGATGAGGGAACGCTGGAGTGGATCCCGAAGGAGAAGATCGCCTCCCTGCCGATCTGGGAGGGCGACAAGATCTTTTTTGCCCTGCTGGAAGAGCCGGACCGCGCCTTTTTCTCTCTCAAGCTCATTTATGAGGGGGACCGCCTGACACAGGCCGTGCTGGACGGCGCGCCCTATCCGATCTGATGATTTGTAAACAACCCCTTCCCTGCCTTGACCCTCCCCTTTTCTTCATGCTAAAATACCCCTGTCCCGGAGCGCGTTTTTCCGCTCCGGATCGCGAACACAGGAGGCTTTCCCTTGACGGAATTCAACCATAACAACGGCGGCAGCGATCCCGCCGGTGAGACCCGTCCTTTTGCCCTTCCTGCCGATGACCGGCCGGGGGCTGTTTCCGATACCCAGACCTTCGCGCCCGGAGAAGTCCAGGGCTACACAGATCCCCTCGGAGCCGCCGGATATCCGGAGGATGAACAGCCCCGCAAGGCCTATTTTGACGATCACACCGATCCCTACCCCGAAGCGGCCCCTGCCTGGGAGCCGGAGGCCGATAACGGGAACGGCTATGATATCTCCGATGATCCCGCGCTGCAGATCGGGGATGTGCCGCCGCCGGAGCGCACGTTCGCCCCGGACGAGGACGAAGAAAAGAATCACAAGCGCAGCATCTTCAAGAAGCGCAAGCGCAAGCCCAGCTTCGTGCTGGCCGTCATCATCAATTCGCTCCGCCTGCTGCTGCTCATCATCCTGCTGGTGGGTCTGAGCGGCGTGGGCGCCGTGATCGGCATCGCCAAGGGCTATATGGACAGCGCGCCGGAGCTGGATCTGGCCGCCATCACCGATCAGGCGCAGACCAGTTTCATCTGCGACCGCTACGGCAATGTGATCTGCGAATACATGGGCACGGAAAACCGCGTGATGGTGTCCATCACCACCATGCCGCAGCATCTTCAGCATGCCTTCGTGGCGGTTGAGGACGCGCGTTTCTACAGCCACAACGGTGTGGATGTCAAGCGCATCATCGGCGCTTTTGTGACCAACTTCACCACCGGCTCCAATCAGGGCGGCTCCACGATCACCCAGCAGCTGATCAAGAACACCCTGCTCTCCAACGAGCAGAGCTATAAGCGCAAGATCCAGGAAGCGTATCTGGCCATGCAGCTGGAGAACCGTTACACCAAGAATGAGATCCTGGAGAACTACCTGAACACCATCTATCTGGGCGAGAATTATTACGGTGTACAGGTCGCCAGCTACGGCTATTTCGGCAAGAATGACCTGAGCACGCTCACCCTGCGCGAGTGCGCCATGCTGGCCGGTATGACCCAGAACCCCTACTATTATAATTGCCGCCGTAATTATTACGTGCGCACGGTGACCGATCCGAACGAGGATCCGAACACCTACCGCAATATCACGGATGACCGCACGGATTATGTGCTGCGCTGCATGCTTGAAAATGACTTCATCACGCAGGAGGAATACAACGCCGCGCTGGACCGCAGCACCGCGCACATCCTGCAAAGCAGTCCGGAGAGCACGGAACTGTATTCCTACCCCCACTATGTGGAATACGCGGTACGCGACGCCGTGCGCATCCTGCTGGAAAAGAACGGGCTGGAGAATACCTCCTCCAACCGCGTTGCCATGGAAAATGAGCTGCGTACCGGCGGCTATCACATTTTCCTGGCCATCGATACCGAGATCCAGGAGCAGCTGGAAAACACCATCTACAATTATTCCGATTATCCCACCCTGCGTGACCCGGATGACAAGATCTACCGCACGCGTAATTCCGACGGCACCTATAACGAGGTGATCCAGCCACAGGTGGCCGCAGTGGTGATGGATTACCGCACCGGCTATGTACTGGCCATGGTGGGCAGCCGCACACGCCCCACCGCGCGCAAAACGCTCAACCGCTGCACGGATATGAACATGCCGGTCGGCAGCAGCATCAAGCCCATCGCTGTCTACGCGCCGGCGATCGATATGGGCTGCAGTCCCGCCAGCGTGACCTACAACCTGCCCCTGCCCATCAGCGGATGGAAGGATGACAACGGCCGTGACAGCTGGCCCACCAACTACGGCGGCAGCAGCTACCGCGGGCCGGAGACCCTGCGGACCGCCCTGAAATACAGCGATAACACCGCGGCCGCGTGGACACTGCTCAATTACGTGACCCTTGACCGCTCGGTGGATTACCTGACACGCATGGGCGTGAACAAGAGCCACATCAACGCCACCCCGTTCGGTGTTTCCCTCGGCAGCAGCGGCATCACACCGCTGGAGATGGCGGCCTGCTTCTCCGCGCTGGGCAACGGCGGCGTGTATCTGGAGCCGCTCACCGTGCTGGGCATCTTCAAGGAATCGCCCGGCGGCAATGTGGAAACGATCGCCGAATATTCCACCTATCAGGACCGCACACAGGTCTTCAAGGCCTCCACGGCCTATATGACCATCGATATGCTCAAGGACGCCGTGAGCGGCGGCACCGGTACCGGCGCCAAGATCAAAGGCCAGACCGTCGCCGGCAAGACCGGCACCAACAGCGATCAGAAGGGCGTGTTCTTTGCCGGGCTTACCGGCTGGTACTGCGGCACGGTCTGGATCGGCCATGACAACTACAAATCCCTTTCCAGCAAGACCACCGGCGGTACCGCCGCCGCGAAGCTGTGGAACAGCTTTATGACCAAGATCCACAACGTCAAAAAGCTGGATAACAAAGATATTCTCAGCGGCAGCGCTTCGGATTACAATCTGGTCAAGGTGACCACCTGCGTGGTGAGCGGCCAGCTGGCGACCGATGCCTGCAAGCATGATCAGATGAACTACGGCACGGTGACCGATTACTGGTTGAACGGCACGCAGCCCACCACCTACTGCCAGCTGCACAAGAGCGTGACCGTCTGCAGCGATTCCGGCAAGGCAGCCTCCCCGTACTGCCCTGTCACCTCCGAAAAGGGCGTCATCATCCTGCCGGTCGGGCATCCCCTGCAGCGTTTCGTCAACACCCAGTACAGCGGTGTGCTGACGGACTATCTGGGCGACTGGGCCAACCTGGATCTGGAGCATTATTCCCTGAACAGTCTGCTCGCCTCCGATACCTGCACCTGGCACAGCGGCTACCAGTCTCAGCCGCAGTATGGCGGCGGCGCCAGCATGAATGTGCTGAACGATGCCTACAGCCTGCTTTCCATGGGCGAGGCGCAGCTGTCCGTCCTCGGCCCCTACGCCCCCGGCTACAGCGCCCTGTTCAACGCGGTCAGCACGCTCAGCCAGCTGCTCAGCGGCAGTCCTACCGATAACGATCTGTACATTGCCATGGCCAACCTGACCCAGGCGATGCACAACGCGCAGTAACAGACGGATGGAACTGAAGGATATCAAAGGCCTGGGCGAAAAGCGCCTGCAGGCCCTCGCGGAGAACGGGATCGATACGATCGGCAAGCTGATCCTGACTCTCCCGCACAGCTATAAAGACCTGACACAGGATACGCCTGTCAGGGAAGCCGCGCCCGGCGCCGACATCTGCGTGACCGGGTGCGTTTGCCGCGCGCCGAAGCTCAGCCGCTTCAAGGGGCTTTCCTGTGTGAGCGCGCTTTTTGAAGATGATACCGGCACGATCGGGCTGCAATGGTTCAATCAGCCGTGGATGAAGGACAACCTGCCCGAGGACGGCGAGATCACCCTGCACGGAAAGGTGACGCGTACAAAAAAGGGAAATCTGGTGCTGAACAGTCCTCAGATCGTCACCGAACGCGCGCTGGTGCCCGTCTACACCGCCCTGAAGGCGATCCCGGCGAAGACGCTGCAGCAGGTCATGAAGACCGCACTGGAAAAGGCGGAAGACTGCCTTCCGGAAACGCTGCCGGATTCCGTACGGGAAAAGTACGGCCTGTGCGGCCGGCATTTCGCGCTCCGTCAGGCGCACTTCCCCACCGATCACGAATCCCTTTCCGCCGCGCTGCGGCGTTTATCCTTTGAGGGCCTGCTCTTCTATCAGGCGGCCACCGTGATGCTGCGCGGCGAAAAGCAAAAGGGCGAAGCCCTGCGTTTTGACAACGCGCTGCAGGATTATTTGGCCTCCCTGCCCTTCCCGCTGACAGGTGCGCAGACGCGCGTGCTGAACGAGATCGCGAAGGATATTTCCGCCCCAATCGCCATGAACCGTCTGGTGCAGGGCGATGTGGGCTGCGGCAAGACGGCAGTCGCCTTCGGCGCCATGTATATGTGCGCCCGCGCCGGGCGGCAGAGCGTGCTGCTCGCCCCGACGGAAATTTTAGCCCGTCAGCACTTTGAAAGCGCGAAGGCCGTGCTGGGCAGGCTGGGCATTTCCTGCGGGCTGCTGCTGGGCGGCATGAAGGTAAAGGAACGCCGGGAAGCCCTGCAGAAGATCCAAAGCGGCGAATGGCAATGCGTGATCGGAACGCATGCCCTGCTCAGCCGGGATGTGGAATACGCCGCCATCGGCCTGATCATCACCGATGAACAGCACCGCTTCGGTGTCCGGCAGCGCAATGAGCTGAACCGCAAGACCGCGCTTCGCCCGCACGCGCTGGTGATGAGCGCCACGCCCATCCCCCGTTCGCTGGCCCTGGTCCTCTGGGGCGATCTGGATATCAGCGTCATTGACGAGATGCCGGCCGGACGCAAGCCCGTCCGCACCATGCTGGTTCCCGAGAAAAAACGCGAGGATATGTACCGTTTTCTGATCAGGGAAGCCGCGCTGGGGCATCAGGCCTACATCGTCTGTCCGCTTGTTTCGGAAAACGAGCAGATGGATGCCGCCGGCGCGCAGGAGTTATACGCCGAGCTTTCTACCGGTCCGCTGCGTGACCTCCGGCTGGGGTTGACCTACGGCGGTCAGAAGCCCGACGAAAAAGAAAAGACCCTCGCCGCGTTTTCGGCGGGAGAGATCCAGGTGCTGATCGCCACCACCGTGGTCGAGGTGGGTGTGAACGTTCCGGCGGCGACCTGTATGGTCATCGAGGACGCCCAGCGCTTCGGCCTATCCCAGCTCCATCAGCTGCGCGGACGCGTGGGACGCGGCGCGGACGAGAGCTGGTGCTTCCTGATGGCGGAAAAGAACGAACGGCTGGACACCCTGTGCAAAACCGGCGACGGCTTCAAGATCGCCGAAAAGGATCTGGAACTGCGCGGCCCCGGCGATTTTCTGGGCACCCGCCAGCACGGCGCGCTGCTGCCCGGCATGAATTTTACCGCCGATGTGCGTCTGATCGAGCAGACCCGGGACTGCCTGCGGGATCTTCAATCCGGCCCTCCCGAGGATCTGGCCCTCGTGCGCGCGCAAGCCGCCGCGCTCTTCCGGCAGTCGCTTGAAGAGATCGTGCTGAACTGATATTCCCGCGTTTCATCGGCGCGGTTAGGCTTTCGTGTATTGCCCTCACAGGCGGCACGGCCCGGAAAGCGGAAAACCGAATATTGCGAATTCAACATTTCTATGATAAACTGTTTCTGACGCGCGGAACCGCGCGTCCACACAGAAATCATAACGATAAGGAGATATAGATCATGTCTGATTACATTCTCAGCTGCTGCTCTACCGCGGATATGAGCAAAGAATACTTTGAAAGCCGTAACATCCGTTACGCCTGCTTCAACTACGAACTGGACGGCACGACCTACAAGGATGACCTGGGTGTCACCATTCCCCTGCCGGATTTCTACGCCGCCATGGCGGAAGGCAAGATGACCCGCACCAGCCAGATCAACACCGAAGATTACGAAGCCTACTTTGAAGAGCTGCTGCAGGAGAACAAGCCCATCCTGCACATTGCCTTCTCCTCCGGTCTTTCCGGCTCTGTCAACAGCGCGATCATCGCGGCGGACAATGTGATGGAACGCCATCCCGGCTCCCGTGTCGTGGTGATCGACTCCGTGGCCGCTTCCTCCGGCTTCGGTCTGCTGGTGGACAAGGCCGCCGATCTGCGCGACGAAGGCAAGACCCTCGAAGAAAACGCCGCCTGGATCGAGGCCCACAAAAAGAACCTGAACCACTGGTTCTTCACCACCACCCTCACCTACTTCATCCGCGGCGGCCGCGTCAGCAAGGTGAGCGGCACCCTGGGCAACATGCTCAATATCTGCCCCCTGCTCATCGTGAATGACGAAGGCAAGCTGATCAACGTGGAAAAGATCCGCACCAAGAAGAAGGTCAAGGCCACCATCGTGGACCGTATGATCGAAAACGCGGACAATGGCCTTGATTATGACGGCAAGTGCTTCATCTCCAACAGCAACTGCCTGGAGGACGCGCAGGATGTGGCCCGTATGATCGAAGAAAAGTTCCCCAAGCTGAACGGCAAAGTGCAGATCTACGACATCGGCACCGTCATCGGCAGCCACACCGGCCCCGGCACCGTCGCGGTCTTCTTCTGGGGCAAGGAGCGCACGAACGCCTGATCGCTCCGAACGGCAAGCCGCGCGGCTCCTGCAAAGAGCACCGCGCGTATTAAAAAAGCCTCCGGCAGTACAGCCTGAAGGCTGCCCGTCGTGCTCCCCAGTTCAGCAAGCGCTGATTTGCGGAAGTACAGATATTGCTTTCAAAGGACTCCGATCTCAGAAATGGGATCGGAGTCTTTTTTGCTATGTACGGGTTTTACTATCCTTATGACCTTAATACAGCAAATCTATTGATGCATTTTGTTGCTGATTTGATAAGTTGTTGCTTCGCTTGAAAAGGGATTATTTTGTATATGAGCCAAATACCAACTCAAAGGCTTGACAGAATCGTCAAAACGAACTATAATTGAGAGCGTGAAAACTTACCATGTTGGACTACATGATGCAAGCGATCACTGTACCAAGAAAGAGAGGGCACCACAAGTGGAAGGAACAAGCGAAAAAGTGAAGCATCCATGCGTGGCTCTTCGGGATGAAATGATTCGCGCCGGCATGAATCAAAGGGAGCTCTCAGTTCGAACCGGAGCCACAGAGAAGCATATCAGCACTGTTCTGAACGGTGACCGAGATATCTCGGTGGCATTTGCCAGAAAGCTAGGTTATGTGTTTGAACATGACGCAACCTATTGGCTTGATTTGCAGGCACAGTACGACAGCTATCAGATGCGTATTCGTGAAGAAAATGAAATATCACAAGACGAGCTTGATATTCTCAAACCCTTGCATGATATTTGTGAGCACTTCATTCAGCGCGGATATCTGAAGAATCATTGCGGCGATGCAACAAAGGTCATGCGTCTTCGGTCACTGCTTGGCGTCAGTGACCTGACTGCCATTCCGAGGATTACATATAACGCAGCGTATCGCGCTCAGATCACAGAGAATGTGAAGGTGGATCCGTATGTGCTGTTTGCATGGCAACGGTTATGCGAAAAAGAAACGGAACACATTATCTCAGATTCAGATCTGAATGTGGATAAACTTCAGGAATGCATCGGTGAAATCAAGCAACAGATGCATGGCGCCATAACGGAAAGCATTGCTTCGCTGCAGAATATCTTTGCCCGCTGCGGTATAGCATTTCAGGTGGTGAAGAATTTCCGCGGAGCCCCTGTTCAAGGGTTCATAAAAAAAACGGAGGCAGGGAAAGTACTGTTATGCCTCACGATCCGCGGCGGACGATCGGATGCATTTTGGTTTACCTTGTTCCATGAGATCGGTCATCTCTTGCATGGTGATGTGACCACGAGATTTGTGGATTTTGACTCCATATCAGGGAAGGCAGAAGATGCTGCCAATCGGTTTGCGAGTGATACGCTGATCGATCCGGAAAAGTACAGACAGTTTTTGCGAAGCAAGTCTTCGATTCTGTGGCAGGATATTGAAGCATTTGCGAAGCAGGAAGATATCATGCCCTCTATTGTGCTGGGTCGTCTGCAAAAAGACGGTATTCTGGAGTGGTCTGACTACGCAGGCAATGTAGTTCGCTACCAGTGGGCGTGAATCGCCGTTGTGATCTGTATTTGGCGATACAGGTCACAGTGGCCTGAATCCAGAGATGAAGGAGGTGAGAATATTGAGGGCAATAAAAAAACCGGTAGTTGACTGTTGGCGCAGCTGCTACCGGTACCCCTGCGGAATTGGCGTTCCACAAGAGCAGAAGCGTCAGATGATGACACTTTCCCACAGTCATCATAACACTTTTCTGCTGCGACGTCAATAAACTATGCTTTTGTTCTGTAGATATGAATGCTTTTGTTCTGTAATATGAACGGATATGAACAAAAGCATGTTGACTAGAATTGCTCTGAGGAGCAGAAAGTGAGAATAATATGACGGATATTTTTACTGTCGCGGATCTACTAGAAATCATTAGGGATTATAAAATGTATCTTCAAGGGAAGGTACATTTTGCTCCGGATGGTTGGCCGATAATGGAGCGAGAATGGTTCCTCGATGTATGGCCTGATGAACTTGTTCCATATCCAAATCGGAACAATAAACTGTATCACAACAAGCACAATTCTACTCTATGCTACTATTGCGCTGACAATCGCATCTATCCAAGATTCAATAACCTGTTTCAAGAAATCGGATCATACAAAGCATTTCAAGGAGTTGTTGGACCGGATATCACAGTTACCAGAGACATGGATATCGAGCTGCAACAATCGATTATGTTGGCAAATCAGTTGTTTATGGCGATTCTTGCAGTAAATGGAATCAAAGTTGTACTTAACACCCGTTGCGGGGGATTGGCAACAGTATCGTGCTTCCGATACCTCCCCAAAGGGATTATGTGTGCATCCGGCTTCCTTGGTTGCAGCAATTCCCGTACAACATCAGAAGCGAGCATATATGTCAACAAGGTGTTATCTTTACGGCCGTCTAAATTGCTTGTATACGGAAAGCAAGATGAATTGGTTAACCAACAATTGGATACGCTTGGTATTAACTATAGGTATTACGAAGATTTTCATCGTATTTCTTGCAGGAGGTGCGTGTGATGTCTGACTATAAGCAAGCGTATTCTGATATCTCTAAAGATTACATCGAGAATGTCGTCCCCAACAATTCACTGGACACGGAGCGCTACAATCGAAGCAAACTTCGAGAAGCGAAGAACAATGATAACTGGTTGAAAAACAAAGTAAATCTCAATGAAATTGTGGACCGTTTTGTCCCAACCGTTGAAGGCTTTGTGGAACAGCATCACGAAGGTGGTGTCAAGTATGACTTTGAAGGAGAAAGATATATTGTAAAATGTGATAAAGTTGCAGGCTACCTTCGGATCTATGATAAACAAGCAAAAATGTATTGTACATTGGATGGGACTCCTTCAAGAAATGGTGACGAAACTCATTTCAAGATCAAACGAAGGGAGGAGATGTGACCGTATGTGGATTCGGGTAGCGAAACACCAAAGCGCCATCAAAATCGGCCAAGCTGGTAATCGTTATATTGATGGGCCTCTTATCGAAGAATTCTATTTTGACGAAGCAATGGCAGAAGCACTGGATGCAGATCATTTTCTTCCTGAAATGTGGGAAAAACTTCAGGCAATGTTTGATTGGGGAGATTGTGATTATTTCGAAGCTGATCGTTGCAAGAAGCTTTACACTTGGGTTTCAGAAAGACTGTGCAAAGACATCTCTCCTGCGATCAGACCTGTATATGAGGTGATGCAAGAGTATTCTGCATTGGCCGTAAGGCTTAATACCGGGATGTACTTTGATTTTTGAGGACGCATTGATGAAATCAACTTATCAAATACCGTCGATACATCTTGATTCGCGCCCTCTCCCCACAGTTGTCCCTAAGATAATACAATTGTCTGAAGCTGAACGGTACCGGGACTTGTCGAATGATTATGATCTTACAGATTACCCTGATTGTAAAAGGAAGGTATCTGCTCTTGATCTTCTAAGGATAAACGATGAGAAAGCGATTCTGTCTGCTCTGCTGCCCTTTCCTGGCAATATGACACTGGTAGTAGTACTTGACTACCTTGCTGGTTGCAGACCGGCAGACAGTTTGTTTGTGAGACGCACACTCCAAGCCATTCAACTTGTTCTGTCCCTCTTTCCGCAAGTTACTATTATGCTTGCTGTTACACCAACCGAACAAGACTTCTTTCGGGATATAATCAATACAGCATACAAGGGAGCGTAATCTGATGAATCATGAAACCATTGGCCTGAAAGTCACGGAATACGCATCCATGGCTACCTTGTGTGACCATTATCAGAAAATACCGCAATGCATCCATGAGCGAGATTGTCTCAGCAATCAAGAACAACGAGTATGTTCTATGCTTTGATTATGATGATGACCGCGGTCTGAAAAAATCATCGCCTGCTACAAGGCACTTCGGAAGGCAAAGATTGGCGCCCAGTTATATGAGATGGATGACGAGCCCACCACGCTCAAGTTCATGGAGAACCTGAACGGTACCTATCGGCAGATCTCTGAAGAGTGGATGCACAGATGGAAGCAGAGTCCGAGACCTGATCTTTATAGCTAAGAGGACCATCGTTTGAACAAGCGATGGTCTGAAGTCTCCGGCACGAAAGCCGGAGACTTTTTTATGTATGGATCACTTACGCGTTCAGCAGAGAGCCGGTCGCCTCATCCTCATACTGACGGGTATACAGGCGATGATAATAGCCGCCCTTCTTCAGCAGCTCGGTATGCGTGCCCTGTTCCACGATCTTACCGTCCTGCACCACGAGGATCAGATCGGCATTCTTGACAGTAGACAGGCGGTGCGCGATCACAAGGCTGGTACGGCCCTGTATGATGGTATCGATGGCAGCCTGGATCTTCTGTTCGGTCAGGGTATCCACGCTGGCCGTGGCTTCATCCAGCACCAGAATCCGGGGATCGCACAGGATGGCGCGCGCGAAGCTGATCAATTGCTTTTCGCCGGTGGACAGCACATCGCCGCCCTCGCCCACATCGGTATCGATGCCGTTTTCCATCCGCGCCACCACCTCATCCGCGCTGACCAGCTTCAGCGCGCGGGCGATCTGTTCCTCCGTCGCGTTCGGATTGCCGTACAGCAGGTTTTCACGGATCGTGCCGCTGAACAGATGCGGTGTCTGCAGCACGTAGCCGATGGCGGAATGCAGCCACAGCTGACTGCGCTCCCGGGCATCCCGGTCATCGATCAGCACCTGACCCGCGGTGGGCTCAAAGAAGCGGCAGACCAGATTGACCAGTGTACTCTTGCCCGCGCCGGTCTCGCCGACGATGGCGATATTGCTGCCGAAGGGGATCTTCAGATTAAAATGCTCCAGCACGTATTCATCGCCGTCCGGATACCTGAAGGAGACATCCTTGAATTCGATATCGCCGCGCAGCGGTTCCCAGTTTTCCTTCTTCGGGTTGAAGGAGTCGCCGTACTGTTCAATGACCGCGGGGGTATCGGTCACATCGCTCTTCGTGCCCAGCAGACGGGTCAGACGCTCGATATTGACCTGCGTTGTAATCACATCGCTGATCGCGTCAATGATCCAGCGGACAGGCTCCATCATGCCCTCGGCATAGCTCATGAACATGGAGAAGGTGCCCACTTCGCTCTCGGCGATGTATCCGCCCTTCCACAGCACGATGGCCAGCGCCAGACTGCTGGCCAGGTTCATGGTGGCGGCAAACAGTCCGCGAAGACGGCTGGCATGGATGCCCATGTGCTTCATCTTCGCCGTATCGGCATTGAAATCGCCGTTCATCTTATCCTCGATCACGAGGGTCTTGATGGTCTTGGCGCCGGTAATGCCTTCATTGAAATCGCCCGTGATCCTGCTGTTCTGCTCGCGGATCTGACGGTTCACATGCACCAGCTTTTTCTGGAACAGGCTGAAAAGGATCACGATCAGCGGCAGAATGGTGACCACCATCAGCGCCAGCTTGGCGTTGACGATGAACATGACCGCCACGACACCCACCAGATAGCTCAGATGCCACACGCTGTCCATCAGCGTCCAGCTGACCAGCGAGCCGATGCGGGAGGTGTCGCTCATCACACGGCTGTGGATATAGCCCACGCTGTTCTGATTAAAATAGCTGAAGGAAAGGGTCTGCAGATGATTGAACGCCGCGTTGCGCAGGTCCCGGTTGAAGGAGACCTCCACCGTCATGGCGCCGGAGCAGCTCACATAGTTGCACGCGCCCGCGAACAGGGTGCAGCCGACATACAGCAGAATGAACCACGGCAGGGTGTCCAGGGTATGCTCCCCGATAAAGTGGTTCAGCGCGTAGCGCTGGAAAACCGGAATCAGGATATCCACACCCGTCGCCAGCAGGCCGCAAAACACCATGATGCTCAGCCGCTTCCGGTACTTTTTCATGAACGGGATCAGCCGCGGGATCCCGAAAAACGGCAGAGACACATTTTTTTCTTTCGTTTCTTCACTCATTATTCACACGCCTCCTCTCCGGAAAGGCTCTGGATATCGTAGATCTGTTTATATAGTCCCTCCTGACGCGCCAGTTCCTCCGGCGTGCCCAGCTGGGCGACCCGGCCATGATCCAGCACAAGCACCTGCTCTGCCTTGGACAGGGTGGTGATGCGGTGGCTGATCAGGATGATGGTCGCGCTGCCGAAACGCTTTTCAAGCGCGGCGCGGATCTTCGCGTCGGTCTCGGTATCGACTGCGGACAGGGAATCATCAAAGATCATCACCGGGGTCTTCTGCGTCAGCATACGGGCAATGGCCGCGCGCTGCTTCTGACCGCCGGACAGCGTAACGCCGCGCTCACCCACGAAGGTGTCATAACCCTTGCTGAAGCCGTTGATCGTCTCATCCAGGCAGGCGGCCTTCGCGGCCTCGTCGATATCCGCCTGGATCAGCGCGTCATTGGTGATCATCAGGTTTTCCTTCAAGGTGCGCGAGAACAGGAACGGCTCCTGCAGAACGATGCCGATGTTCTTCCGCAGATGCTCCATGCGGATCTCATTGATGTCCCTGCCGCCGATAGTGATCCGGCCGTTCTCCGGCTTCAGGGGATACAGGCGGTCCAGCAGATACATCAGCGTGCTCTTACCGCTGCCCGTACCGCCCAGAATGCCCAGCGTGGTCCCGGCCGGGATCCTGAAGGAGATGTCATGCAGCATCTCGGGGCAGTTGTCATACCCGAAGCTCACATGATCGAATACGATATCCCCGGTCATATCGGCATCCGTCACGCCCGGCGCGTCCTTCTCTTCGTCCGCGTCCATGATATAGCCCACACGGTCGATCGCGACACCGGCCTTGCTCATCTCGCTGATCATGCGGCCCAGCTGACGGACAGGCCACACCAGCATGCCGTTGTAGCTGACGAAGGCGATATACTGGCCGGGTGTCATGTCTCCGTTCAGCACGAAGATCACACCGAAAACGCTGGTCAGCATCACCTGAACGCCCACCAGAATATCGCTCGTGATCCAGAAGCGCGCCAGGATCATGGCCATTTTTGTCCACAGGGATGTGTAGTAATCGTTGTGCTTTTCAAAACGGTCACGCTCGTAACGCTCCCGTCCGAAGGCGCGCACCACACGCACACCGGTCAGGTTCTCCTGCGCCATGGCGCTCAGCTTGCCCTCGTTTTCATCGCACTTTTCAAAAGCCTCTCCCACCTTATTGTGGAACACCAGCGAATAGATGACCATGATGGGCATCGGCGCCAGCGCGACCAGCGTCAGAAGCGGATTCATCCCGATCATGAAGACCAGGCTCATGACCAGCAGGATCACGATGCGGATCAGGCCGGTCATCTGCTCGGAAATAAAGTTGCGCATGGTATCGATATCGCTGGTGCAGCGCTGGATGATATCGCCCGTGTGATTCTGCATGTGCCACTGGAACGGCAGGCGGCTGATGTGCGAATAAAGCGTATCGCGCATGTTCTTGACCAGTGTTTCGCTGCCGCGGGCATTGGTCACGCGGAAGCCGTACTGGCAGATCACCTTGACCAGCGCCACCAGCACGATGGCGAGCGCCAGGATCCACAGATCCTGCCTGAGCTGCGCCACACCGCCCACCTTCGCGATCAGATCCTGCACAAAGGGGCTCAGACTGCTGAGCTCCTGCCCGCCGATGACATTATCCACCGCCACGCGGATGATCTGCGGGGTGATCATGTCGCTCAGCGCGCTGAGCGCCGCGCAAAGCATGCACAAAAGGAACATGGCCCGCGCGCCCCTCAAAAATGCCCAGATCAGTTTCGCGCGTCCGGGCCGCTTTTCAGACGGCTTTGAAATCGTATTTTCCATATTCGGTCCCTCCCTATCACAGAGTCTGTTTCTCTGCCAATAAAAAACGCCTGTTCCGCACATACGGACAGGCGTGGAATTTCATCAGCCCTTTTACAGGAAGAAGGCACATGTATCCCTTTCCTGTTCCGTATCCTGCATATCATTCAGATGATCCCTGATGTACATGTTCCTTCTCCTTTCTGTTTCATTCCGGGTGCCTGCTCAACATATCACAGTTTTCCGGTTTTGTCACGTGTTTTCATGTTGCCTTCCGCCCTGCCGGGACGGGCTGTAAGGCTAACGACCGTTATTATTGCATAACGGATGTTCTCTGTCAACCCCGGCCGCGCGTTTTTTATTGCATACAATGCGCCCGACAGGCGAAACGGCCCGGATAAACAAAAAACGGATCAGCGCCCGAAAAGAGCGCTGACCCGGAAACGAACGATGATCAGACAGAAGTTCAGTCGATCTCGGCCTCGTATTCCACAACGAAGGCATACTGTCCGTTATACTCGACCAGATACCACTGACGGTTGAAGAACTCATCCACCGTCTTGCCGAAGCACTTGAAGCGGTCACCGGAAACGGCCTTGTAGAGGGTGGGGTTGTAATCACCGCTCGTGGACGCGTCATCGGGACGGAACAGGATCAGCGCGTCCTGATCCACATCCAGCATCTTGGGCGTCTTGTACAGATGGACCACGCAGGCGCGGCGATAATTCCAGGAGATGGCGCCCAGCGTGCCGGCAGGCGTATACTGCGTGCTGCCCTTGCGGGTGATGGCATACCAGGGATCGCCGTCTTCACCGATGACAGTGCCGGCGTAGGGGAACATCTCACCGTAATTGGCGCCGCCCACCATTTCATAGCTGCTGCCGGCACCGGTGCGGATGCGGCTGGGATTCAGCTGGTTGCAGATGAAGACGTAAAGGTTATCGTATACCGGCGCGGCAGGCTCCACCTGCTCGACGGCTTCAAAAACCATATCCTGCGGGATCATCAGCTTCAGCGCGTCATTTTCAAACAGGAGCATCGCAGCCGCGGTATTCTCCGCCTGCATATACAGCGCGGGGACCTCGCCCTCATTGCCGTCCATCACGGTATAACCAGCCTGAGCGGCGCGCTCCGCGTAGGAAGCGACAAAGGCGTTCACATCAGCGGGAGCGGGATAAGTGAACACAGTATAAACAGCACCGGCATACTCGGTATTGCCTTCAACGGTGCCGACCGCGCCCAGATCCAGCGCGGGATCGGGCAGGGCTTCGACTTCCGCCAGCGCGGCGCAGGTAAAGAGCATCAAAACAGCCAACAGGCAGATGATCCATTTTTTCATGGTCGATTCCTCCTCGTTTTTCCGGGAAAAGGCCGAACTTTTTCAGCCTCTTTTTCCACAGTACAATACTATTCTTTTTCCACAGCTTTGTCAATATTTCCTTATACGCAAAAAGCAGCGGAAAAACCGCTGCTTTTTAAGAAGTCATCAATACTTACGCTTACGAGCCGCTTCAGCCTTCTTCTTGCGCTTCACGCTGGGCTTTTCGTAATGTTCGCGCTTGCGGACCTCAGCAAGAACGCCCGCGCGGGCGCACTGCCTCTTAAAGCGCTTCAGGGCGCTTTCCAAAGATTCATTCTCTTTTACTCGAACTTCAGACACTGTTATCCCTCCCTTCGCCACTTCGCCTTGGCAATCGCCGTATACACGACGGATGGCGACCGTACGGATATTATAGTACGAATACCCCTTCCCGTCAACTGCTTTTTGGAAAGTTAACATTTTACCCCGACCGATCCCGGCGTTGTTTTGCCCTTTGTGAAACCCCGTGATTGACAAAAAAGACCTGTCCTGATATATTTTCCACGTTGTTTTCTGAGGAAAAATGCCCTGTTTTTTATCACATTTTTCATTAAAAAGGATGATCGCATGAACAAAAAGCTCCTCGGACATCTGCTCGCGCTTTTCTCCTGCTGTGTATGGGGCACCACCTTTATCTGCTCCAAGATCCTGCTGCAGCACATGACGCCGGTCACGCTGCTGCTCATCCGCTTTGTGCTGGGCTTCTTTGCCCTCTTCCTGCTCTACCCCAAGCCGATGCCCTTCCTTGGCCTGAAAAAGGAGTTGATCCTGCTCGGCGCGGGTGTCAGCGGCATCACGGTCTATTATCAACTGGAAAACACCGCGCTCCTCTATGCTGATGCCTCTCTGGTCAGTGTCATCATCTGCACCGCGCCGTTCTTCGTCACCATCTGCTCCCGCCTGTTTCTCCGCACGGAGAAGCTGCGCCGCGGCTTTATTCCGGGCCTGCTCATTTCCACCGCGGGCATCTGCGTGATGAGCTTTACCGGCGCGCTGCAGCAGACCAGCCTGTCCGGCGTGCTGATGGCCGTGATCGCGGCGATGTCCTGGGGCTTTTATTCTGTCTTCACCAAAAAGGCGGAGGCCTTCGGCTATCACACCATCCAGACCACGCGCCGCCTTTTCCTGTACGGCACGCTGGGCATGACCCCCTTCATCCTGCTTGACAAGGATTTTTCCCTTGACTTTTCCCTGATCATTCAGCCGGAGATCCTGATCAACCTGCTGTTCCTCGGCATCGTCGCCAGCGCGCTCTGCTTTGTCACATGGAATACAGGGCTCAAGCATCTGGGCACGCTGTCCTCCAGCGTTTACATCTATCTCACCCCGGTCATCACGGTGGCGTTTTCTGTTCCCATCCTGCACGAGCAGCTTTCGCTGCAGGGTGTGATCGGCATTATCCTCACCCTGCTCGGCGTGATCGTTTCCGAATGGCTGTAAGAACACTTCCTTACAGAAAGCCCAAAAACACGCAGAACATCGATACCGATCCATGACGATCATCATAAAAGCCGCGCGAGGCAGACTCACGCGGCTTTGTTTTTTGATCATTCAAGGATCATATAGCGCTTAAACAGTGGCACCAGCTCATCCGCTTCCGACGGGGCGTAGCGCGGCGAGATCGCGAGCGAAACAAAATCATACGTCGCTTCAGCACGGAATTCCTCCGGCCCTCCGTACACGCGGAAGGGGATCTCCGGCTCGGGACCGTTCTGTTTTTCAAACATCCTTGAAGTCAGGGAGACCATTTTGATCGTGCCGGGATCATCCGGCTTCAGGATCTCCTTCGGGATATCCGGACGCGAGAAGGGCTGACGCACATTCTCCAGCGCGCGGATCCGGCGCATGGCCAGCGCAAACAGAAGATAATTGGCCTCGTCCAGCTTATGGTCCGCGTAAAACGCGTTCAGATCCAGACGCTTTTCCACAGCGCGGCTGATGACATTGTACAGCACATAGCCCGGCCCGGGATAACCGATGCCCAGATCGCTGTGCGCGTCGATATGCGTCGCCTCGAAGGGGGCCGTCAGCCGGCCTTCTCTGATCAGCTGTTCCCACCAGACCAGTGCCTGATCATGGGTCTCAAACACGCGCCCGGGAATGGGCCGCGCGGCATCCAGCCCGCACTGCTCCTCCAGAAAACGGCGCGCCCGTTCCTCCGGCCAGGGCTCATGCCCCGTCAGGCAGGGGCGCTCCCCCTTTTCCGCCAGCGGACAGCAATCCGCCAGAAAGAAATCCAGATCGATATCCAGTACCCGCATATGTTTTCATCCTTGCATTCCGGGACGGCTCAGAGGCCGCGCCGGATCATTTCTTTTCTTTGACATCCGCCCTGCCGGCAATGATATCCCGGTAATCCGCCAGATTCTTCTTGAGCAGCGTGGGGATCGGCAGTTCATACGGGCAGCGGCTCAGACAGGCGCCGCATTCCACGCAGTCATCGATCTTTTCCATTTCGACCTGCCATTCCGGGCTCAGCCAGTGAGTGGTCGGAGAACGGCGGATCATCTGGCTCATGCGCGCCGCCTGATTGATCTGGATGCCCACGGTGCAGGGCATGCAGTAGCCGCAGCCGCGGCAGAATTCGCCCAGCAGCTCCTTCCGGTCGGCATCGATCACCGCCTGCAGCTCCTCCGTCATCACGGCATCCCGCTCAAAGAAGCTCAGCCACTGCTCCAGCTCGCTCTCCTTCTGAACGCCCCAGATGGGCAGGACGGGATACTGTGTCATGAACGCCATGCAGGCATCCGCGTTAGTCAGCAGACCGCCGGAAAGGCCCTTCATGGCAATGAAGCCCATGTCAGCCGCTTCACACTTCTTTACCAGCGCGATATCGCGGTCGGACGCCAGATAGGAGAACGGGAACTGCAGCGTTTCATACAGGCCGCTTTCCACGATCTCCTCCGCCACGCCGATCTTATGCGCCGTGATGCCGATATGACGGATCATGCCTTTTTCCTTCGCCTCCAGCAGGGCTTCATACATGCCGGTGCCGTCGCCGGGACGATAGCAGCGATCCGCGCAATGCAGCTGATAGATGTCCAGATAATCGGTCTTCAGATTGGTCAGGGTCGTGTTCAGATCCTTCCAGAACTGCTCCGGGGTCTTCGCGCCGGTCTTGGACGCGATGAAGATCTTTTCACGCATGCCTTCAAAGGCAATGCCCAGCTTGACCTCGCTGTCCGTATACGCGCGGGCGGTATCAAAGAAGGTCATGCCGCCTTCATAAGCCCTGCGCAGGATACGCACGGCCTCCTCCACGGACACACGCTGCACCGGCAGCGCGCCGAAGGCGTTCTTGGGGGTCACGATCCCGGTCTTACCCAGTTTGATCATTTCCATGTTTTCTTCCCTGCTTTCTGTATTTTTTACTAATAATAAAGCCCTGTTTAGAATAAATAAACCGTCTTTTATCCTCTCATCCGGTCCAGGCACACCGCCAGTGTGATCTTCAGCCCGGGCAGCAGAGAGTCAATCTCCACCCATTCATCCTGGGTGTGCGCGTTCCTGCCGCGCATCGCGCCGATCGTGACGCCGGGGATCCCCGCGCCGAGCGCGCTGTTGGCATCGGTGGAACCGGCGCCCTCGCGGATCTCATTCCCCGCGTAGGTCTGCTGGATCGCTTTCATGTCATCGGTCAGCTTCCGCAGAACCGCCTCATCCACGCCCTGCCTGCAGGGACGGATGCCCAGCGTTTCCACGTCGATCGACATTCCCTCCTCACGGAAACGGCGGATCGTCTCCTCAAAGAAGGCGCGCATATCCTGCATCCCCTCCTGATTCGGGCTGCGGTATTCATACAGAAGGCTGCACTCCGCGCAGATGCTGTTGACCGTCGTGCCGCCCTCGATGACCCCCGCGTTATAGGTCGCGCCGGATACCGGTACCTTCTCATACAGCGCGCGGATCACCTCCGCCATCTGCACGATGGCATTGGTATTGCCGAAGCACTTGTAGGAATGGCCGCCCTGCGCGCGGATCCGGATCCTGTACCGTTCGGAGCCCACCGCGTCATTGACGATGGCATCCATGGAGCCGTCGATGGAGATCAGGGCGCTCATGCGGCTGCCGTATTCCTGCACGATCCGCCGGGAGCCCTTCAGATTGCCCAGCCCCTCCTCGCAGCTGTTGGCGACAAGGATCAGATTGCCGTTCGCGAGTTCCGGATGCTGTATCAGATAGCGGCCCGCCATCATGATGGATACCAGATTGGCCGTGTCATCCCCGATCCCGGGGGCGTACAATTTGCCGTTTTCCTCTCGCAGCGGCAGCGGATCCGTATCCGGAAACACCACATCGGTGTGCGCCATCAGCACGGTGACCGGCCCATTGCCGTCATCCCGCGCCGGCCAGATCACATTCTGCGCTTCATCGATCCGAACACCCTCGGCCCCGGCGTTTTCCAGCCACGCCTTCACAAACGCCGCTCTTCGGCCTTCATCATGCGAGGGCGCCGGGATCGCGCCCAGTGTTTTCAGCAGATCAAGCAATTCCTCCGCGTGGGCATCGCACCACGCCTCCTGCTCCGCGGTCAGATAATTTTTCTTTTCTGTCATTGCAAAGCCCTCACAGCTGCTGATCCCGGCGTTCGGCGCGGAGGATCGCGTTCCGCATGGCGAAGGTGATCTCATCCGCGCGGACGATCTCCACCCCCGCGAACGGGGCATCCAGCAGCCGCTCCCACATGAAGCGCGCGGCACGCAGGTTTTCGTTGATCTCCTGCGCGCATACCGCTTCACGGGCGGAGGGCATGAGGGTGAGCAGACGGCGGTACAGCGCGGTGTAGGTGTCCCACAACAGCTGCGGCACCGAGGGCAGAGTGTAATAGACGGTTCCCTCTGCCTTCAGCTGCTCCAGCACGGCTTCCATTTCCGGGCGGAAAAGCGCCTCCTGAGCCTTCAGGATGGCCTGCAGCACCACATCGCTCTCCGTGGTCCCGGCCAGCGGCAGCAGCAGCGCCATCATTTCCTCCTCGCCGTGGCGGAACGGAACGGCGTGATACAATAGACCGTTCAGTTTTTCCAGCGGACGGTGATAATCCTTCTGCTGATAGGCGGCGAAAGCCATCTCGCTCCTTCTGGCGCACACCTCGCTCAGGATCTGCAGCTTGCTTTCAAAATGATGATAAAAGCTGCCCTTTGTGCACTGAAAGGCTTCCACGAGCTGCTGGATCGAGGTCTGGTTATAGCCTCTTTCAAAAAACAGTTTTTCCGATAATTTGATCAGGTTTTCCTTCTTGATCTCACCCTTCAGCATCTTCTTCGCCTTCCTTTTCATCGATCATATACGCCAGATCCGCCTTCAGCGACTGATAAAAGCTTTCCACCATGCGGGATTTTTCATCCCACATCGCGCGCGCGGCCGGGGTCACCATCGGGCTGAGCCGTCGGGCGTAGCGCAGGGTGTATTTTTCGATATGCTGCAGCGCGTCCTTGAAATCACACTGCGGATTGCGCGCCTGCTCGATCCGCGTATCCATGATGATGCCCATCGCGCCGCTGTCATCAAACAAATCGGCCTCCATCAGCATGAGCAGCATCCTGGGGATATCGGGATTGCGCATCCGCGCCTTATCACTGTGCGCGGCGACCAGCTCGCACACACGGTTGACTTTATCACTGCTCCAGCCCTGCCCGGTCAGATACTCCCGCGCGATCTCCGCGCTCTTCTCCGCGTGCCGGGAGGTATCCTCGCACAGCACATAGCCGCTGTCGTGGAAAATGGCCGCCGTGATCAGGATATCCTGTTCCTCGATCGTCAGCCCGCCCTGCTTGCCGATCAGCCGCATGGTCCACGTGACCACACGCTTGGTGTGATCAAACCGGCTGTAGCGGATGGAGGCCTTGGTGCCGAAGGTGTGCGTATAGCCCACCAGACACTTTTTCACATGCCGCAGCATGGCGCGGTATTCATTCATTCGTTTTTCATCCATGACCGTCCCCTCCTCAAAGGCTGTACTCGATCACCTGACGGATCATCTTGTAGATGGAATCAAACAATTTCACTCTTCTGTACTCGACCCCGTTGAGCTTGTAGATCCTGTAGGTCTCCACCGTGTACCCGGTGCGCGCCTTCTTGACCTCGCGCTGGGTGCCGCTGGGCAGAGAACTGTTCAGGATATATTCCGCCTCTGCCGGCGGCTTCTCGGTGCGCGTGACCACACTCATCAGTTCAATGGTCTCGCCCGCGGGCGGCGCGACCCCATAAAACTCCACCGTGCATTTTCGGCCTTCATAATAAGCCACGATGAACACGGGCCATTCTTTATCGTTTCTGAAGCAGAAATCCAGATTGGGCCAGTTCACCGTCGCGTCGCGGCCCTTATCCACATAGGAGCTGGGCCAGGTGTGCGCGTAATGCTCCGTGATGGACATATCCGCCAGCGCGGCCGCGTTGAACAGCGTGCTGCTCACCTGACAGACACCGCCGCCGATATCATCCACCGTGGTGCCGTTTTTGATCGCGGCAGCCGCCATATAACCCTTGGCAGCCGTGCGTTCACCGGTGCAGGCGTTGAAGGAAAAAGTCTCCCCGCTCCCCAGCACCGTACCGTTCACCGCCTCACAGGCCAGCAGGATATTCATGTTGCGTTCCGGATCATCGGTGGTATCGGTCGTAAAGGAAGCGATCTTCGAGAAGGTGCTCATGAGCTTGGTCTTCGTCACGGCAGGCTGTACGATGCCGGGCTCCAGGATCACCTCGCCGGTGTACTGCCCCTGATCCAGCATGGAGATCAGCCCGGCGTACAGGGCTTCGGTATCGATCGTCCGCCCGCTTTTCTCTTCCGTGAACACGAAGGTGCGCGTGGTAAAATCGAACGCCGCGACCGTGGCATCCACCGCCGGAGAAGTCTCCGCCGCGCCGATGGACTGCACCACCTGCTGCACATCGCCCCTGGAATAGGTGACGCGCGTGTAATAGTACGCGCCGTTCTTCGCGATCTGCTCCATCTTTTTATACCGGTATTCCACCGGCGAAAGCATGGTATCCGCGATGCCCTGACGCGTCAGATTGAGCGCTTCGTTGAGCACCGCCGCGGTATTGCGGTAAAAAGGAATATGATCGCTCGTCACGCGGTAGCTGCCGCCGCCGCGGATGGTGACGGTGATATCGATTTTGGGCGTGCTTTCCGCGTGATCGGCCTTCAGCGCTATCTCGGCTTCTTCCCGGGTCATGCCGCCGACGGCGACACCGTCCACCGTGATCCCCTCCGGAAACCGGCCGCCGTATACGGCTTCCACGCGGCGGCGATGGGCAGGCTCGCCGGAGATAAAGTAGCGGTCGATGAGGCTGCAGCCCATCCAGATCAGCAGCGCCGCGCAGACAAGACTGATGAGCACCCACGGCCACCGGTGACCGGACGGCCCGGACGGCTTTCCGGCAGGCGTTTCCGCGTACCTTTCATTTCCGCGGCTCCTCGCGCGAGGATGATCACCGGGGGCCGGAGCGGCCTTCGCGCCGCCGTTTTCCGGGCGTAGACGGGCATGACCGACCGCGGGATCCCCCGTATCTCCCCAGCCGACCGGGATATCATAGGCATCCTGAATGGAAGCCGCGGGCACGAAAGCCGGCTGTGTTCCGGGCGCGCGGGCGTCATCGCCCCAATGATCCGGGATCCCGTAAGGATCCGCGTATGCGGGCTTCTGCTCCGGCGCGGCTCTGTTTTCCCCGGCGATCCGCGCGCGGAGGACCTTCTTTTCCCTGCGTTTTCCGCGCCGCGGCTGTTCTTCTTCATAAACGGCGTCCGGATAGGGTGTTTCCGTGCCCCAGTCCTCCGGGACCGGCACAGCGCCCTGAAGCGGATCTTCCCCTGCAGGATAGGCGGGCGGCATCTGCCGCGAAACAGGAGGCATATACGCGTTTTCCGGGACAGGCGCGGCGCTGCCGGGATCATCCCATATGTCATCCGGCACGGGCGCTTCCCACAGATCGCTGTTCTTCCGCTGATCCGGGCGCATAGGACCTCCTTTTAAAAACATACCATTTTCTACAATTCTATCCTCATACAGCGGTTTTGTCAAGAAAACACGCGGTTTTTACGCGGGAATACAGCGAAAAACAGCACAGAAAACCGAAAGAATACACTCCGGCTGTTTGACGGCACGGAAATCTTTGATATACTGTGCGTATCGCGTTCGCAGAAACGGAGGAAAACGCATGTTCAAGAAACTGAAACAGGTTTTCAGGGAGGATTCGCCCTACCGTCTCTTTTTGCTGACATTGCTGATCACAGGTGTCGGCTACGGTATTTACAAGGGCATCCTCGACAACTACATGGCCGAGGTCGTCCACATTGAAAAGATGGACCGCGGCGTGGTGGAATTTTTCCGCGAGATCCCGGGCCTGCTGCTGATCTTTATCACAGCCGCGCTGTACACACTTTCCGCGGAGCGCATTTACAAGATCGGCGCTGTCATCATGCTGGGCGGCATGGTGATGATCTCCGCCGTACCGGCCACCAAGGCACTGGTAACGATGGCGATCTGCCTGTATTCGCTGGGTGAGCACATCCAGCTGGGCATGAAAAACACCCTTTCACTGGAATACGCCAAGGCGGGTCAGGGCGGCAAAGCGCTGGGGCATCAGAACGCCATGTCCAATATCGGCACGGTGGCCGGTTACGGCATCGTCATCGCCGCGTTCTCGCTCTTCAGCACGGAAAAGCCCTTCCGTCTTTTCTTCTCCGTCGGCGCTGTGCTGATCGGCATCGCCATGCTGCTGTCCTTCCGCATTCCAGGCAAGAGCCGGCAGACCGGCCAGAAGCGCTTCTATTTCCGCAAGAAGTTCACCAAGTATTATATGCTGGAGGTCTTCTACGGCGCGCGCAAGCAGGTGTTCTTCACCTTCGGCCCCTACCTGCTCATCCTTCATTACGGCGCGGACGCCCCGGTCATCAGTCTGCTGTTCGCCATTTCGGCTGTCGCGGCCTACTTCCTGGCCCCGCTCGTCGGCAACATCATCGACAAGGTGGGCTACAAGGCCGTAGAGAATTTATACTTCTCTGCAGTGTTCAACTTCAGGTCGCAGTTTGCAGAGGGCTACAAGAGCCAGACAGACAAGACTCCGATCTCCGCTTTCTTCGCTCCTGCATATGCCACACTCGGTCTTGGTATCGACTACACCCCGAGCAAGAACATCTCCGTCAACTTCGCGCCTCTCACCGGGAAGACCGTTATGGTCAAGATTCCTGAACTGAGGTCGACATACGGCAACGCTGATGACCAGTTCTGCCGCTTCGAGCTCGGTGCCCAGCTGAAGATGGATGGAAAGATCGAGGTTCAGAACTTCAAGGCCTCCACTTCCGTGACACTCTTCTCCGACTATCTGAACAAGCCTTTGAACATCAAGGTCAACTGGGATGCCAATGTCGAGGCGAAGATATCCAAGTATTTCTCCGTCACGCTCAGGACCAACATGATCTATGATGACAACATCAAGCTCACAAAGGTCAATGACCGTACCGGCGAGACTTATCAGGCTGCCGGAGTCCAGTTCAAGGAACTCTTCTCGATCGGCTTCACCTATACAATCGGCGACAAGAAGAAATAATGACCCTTCAGGAGAGATTTGACGCGCGTCTGCGCAGTTTCACGGCGGGCGAACCCCGCAGGGTGCTTCTGGCAGTGAGCGGCGGCGTCGATTCGATGACGATGGCCTCCCTGTTCCACGACAGCGGGGCCGTCTCCTTTTCTGTGGCACACGTCAACTTCCGGCTCCGCGGCGCGGAAAGCGACGGCGACGAATCGCTGGTCAGGGAGTGGTGCAGTGAAAGGGGAGTGGAACTCTTTGTCAGGGAGTTCGACACCGGACGCTGGGCTGAGGAGCACTCTGTCTCCATAGAGATGGCTGCCCGTGAACTCAGATACGGCTGGTTTGAAGAACTGGCGGCTGAGAAAGGCTTTGATTTCATTGCCGTTGCCCATAACCTGAATGACCGCAGTGAAACGCTGATGCTCAATCTGCTCCGCGGCACAGGCCTCCGCGGCCTGGCGGGCATACGCTCACTGAACGGCAGGATTATCCGTCCGATGCTCGATTTCACACGCAGGGAGATAGAGCAGTATGCCGCCGCGAAGGGGATTGCATACCGGACCGACAGCACCAACAGCGACGTGACTTTCTCGCGCAACCGCTTGCGCAACAATGTCTTCCCTGAATTTGAGAAGATAAACCCGTCATTCCTGACCACTTTCCGTACGGAGATGGAGCGTTTCGCTGAGGCTGAGCAGATGATGGATGAGTTCTACAATGCCCGTGCCGGCGAGCTCTACGGCTGGAACCAGTCCGGAGCCTTCGGCATAGACATCTCCCAGCTGCAGATAGGCGGCCATCCGCGTTACTGGCTCTTCAGGATCCTTGACCAGTTCGGTTTCAACGACGCCCAGCTTGACGGCATATACGCCTCCCTGGACTCCCAGAGCGGCAAGAGGTTCTTCTCCCCGACACACATCCTTGTCAAGGACAGGGAGTATCTGATGGTGTACCCGCTTTCGTCGGGTGAGATTCCTGACGTTAAGATCGAGGTCCTTGATGACCTCCGCGGCTTCGATCCCCGTGCGCTGCCGGCCGGCACCCTGTGCGTTGACTCGGCTCTTGTCAATCTTCCTCTCGGATTCCGCCACCCACGTCCTGGTGACCGTTTTGTGCCTTTCGGAATGAAGGGCTCCAAGCTGTTGAGCGACTATTTCACTGACCTGAAGCTGGATGTTGAACAGAAGTCCCGCGAGGTGGTTGTGACCACAAAGAAAGACGGCGCCGAGGTCATCGTCGCCGTCCTCGGCCGCCGTATCGACGACCGCTTCAAAGTGTCGGCAGCTACCGTTTCGGCGCTGCTTCTATCTCGGTAGCCTCGAATCCGATCCTGTTGATTGCTGCGGCAAGCTTTTCCTTGTCGGTCTTTGACGCATCATACTTGATCCAGACAGTCTTGTCTGCGAGAGTGACTTTCATGTCCTTGATGCCCTTCTCGTCAGGGAGCTTCGCCTCGACCTTCTTGACGCAGTTCTTGCAGTCAATCGAGGTTACGAAGGTGACTTCCTGATACTTGGACTCTTTTTTCCTCCTGTTCTGAGCGTCGGCGCTGAATGCGAAGCTGCCCACGAGCAGAAGAGCTGTCAAAAGTGTGAGAAAACGTTTCATAGCGGTGTATGTTTTTTGAATGTTGCTGTTATTTCCAAAGAGTGTACCGAAGTCCTGCATAGAACTTCGCCCCCATAAGAGGCCCCCATACGTTGCTGGCGTCGAACGAGTATGTGAAAGGGGAATTCCATCCGATGATGGCTTCCTTCTGGCGGAATCCGCCGAGGTTCTCGCCTCCGATATAGACATCGATGCCGCCCCTGAACTTGTGGGTCACCTGGGCGTAGAACATAGGGTATACAGGTGAACGGTCCATCCCCCAGGCCATGCGTGCTGCTCCGTTGAGCTTCATCGGGCCGTTGACCTGGGCTGTGAAGTCGAACACCCATTTGCTCATTGGCGTGGAGTACTGCAGATTGAGCACTCCCTTGCAGCGGCTGGTCATCGGGCGTTCCTGCAGGCCGGCGCCGAGGTATGTCGCCTTTGCATCGGTGTAGCGGAATGTTGCAATGATGTTGAACCTCTCGAAAGGGTCGACTGAGAAGTCGGCCTGGTAAGTGTTCGTATAGGATTGCGCCCCTTCGCCCAGGCTGTCCATATCGTAGAAGAGCACTGTTCCCGTGATGCGGTCAGGGTCAACGGTCACCTGGTGGTTGAAGTCGTTGCGGAAGTAGTCGAAACTGAGATAGGTGTCTGAGTCCTCTGCTCCGAACGGGAGGTAGAAAGTGGCGTTTGCACCGAAGGTCCAGGCATCCTCCAGAAGGTTGAGGTCACGGGCGACGGACAGCATGTACCCTGTTGACATCACTCCGAGGTTGTCTGTGATGAGGTCGGCTGTGCGGTATCCGCGTCCGCCGAGGGCCCTCAGGACAATGTTCTCGGTAAGTGACCATTTGAGGTTCGCCCTCGGGGCGAAGAGCCAGCCGTGGACAGAGTTGTGCTCGAGGTTGAGGCCGCCTACGAATGTGAGCCTGTCATCCAGGGTGAAAGTGTATTCCCCGAATGCGGCAACTGAAGTCTCTTTTCTGCTGAGGTCAAGGTCAGGCAGGACTGGGTGTGCTGCAATCTGGTCGATGTCGTCGTGTTTGAACGTGAGTCCGAACTCCACTTTGTGCAGGCTGCTGATCTCGTTCTGGTATATGAGGTTTGCGAATGCGGAGTTCTGGGTGCCGTTGAAAGTCTTCTCTCCGAAGAAGGAGTCGAATTCGTGGTGGTTGAAGTCCGCCACAAGGGCTATGTTGGCTGAGTTCTCCTCATTGAGGGGAATGCCAATCTTGAAATAAGGGTTGACGCCCCTGTTCCGGATACTGGTCCCCCATATGGATTTCTGGAGATTGAAGCCGTTGTCCCTTGTCGCGTCCATCTGTCCGCCGAGGCGGTCGTCATTGATGAACCGCGCGCCGAAACGGATCTGCATCCCGCTCGGAGCATAGTACAGCCAGCGGGAGGTGAAGTTGAACTGGAGGTTCTCAGGCTCGTCGCGGAATCCGTCACTGTTGTGGTCCATACGGGAGGCGGTGCCGCCCACGTGGCCCATATTGATCATACTCCACTTTTCATTGAACTGGATGGCGGAGGCGATATTCGCCTCATACATCCTGTCGAGGCTGCCGTAGAGCTGGACGAAGAGCGGTGTCTCATCGGTCGGCTTGCGGTGCTCCATATTGATCTGGCCAGTGATGGCCTCGAGGCCGTTGATGACTGAAGACGGACCTTTTGCGATCTGGATGCTCTCGAGCCACTGCCCTGGGATGAACGAAAGGCCGAAAGGGCTTGCGAGACCGCGCATCACAGGCCTGTTCTCATCGAGCATCTGGGTGTAGGTGCCAGAGAGACCGAGGAGCTTGATCTGGCGTGCGCCTGTGACAGCGTCGGAGAAACCGACAGTGACGCTGGCGGAGTTCTCAAAGCTCTCTGCCAGGGCGCAGCAGGCCATCTTGCACAGCCCGGCGGAAGTGATGACTTCAGTCCTTACGGGATTGAGTTTGGAAAGTCCTGCCTGGCGGCCTGTCACAACGCTCTCGTCAAGGCCGTTCTCGCCTGTGAGATAGAAACTTGCGCTGGCTGTGCCCGGCTCTACGACGACAGTGTCGCGGGTGTAGCCCACATAGGTGGCGACAAGCGTGGCGGTCTGCTTGATGTCGAGGGTGAAGCGGCCGTTCTCATCGGTCTCTATCATCTTCGATTTCTCCAGATGGAACACCTGTGCGAAAGGCAGCGGCTCTGTCTGTCCGGAGGCTCTTTTATAGAATACGCTTCCCTGGAATGACTGTGCGGGAAGAAGCGTTGCGAATGCTGTGAATAGTAAAAGAAATGCTGTTTTTTTCATTTTGTCTGGTTATGGTTGTGTTGTCCGGTATCTTGGGGGATATCGGAAAATCACAGCCTCCAGACAGAAATGAGGGCCCTCGGTATGCCGGGCGGGATGCCGGTGAAGAGGGATGGCGCGGCGGAGCGGCAGGATGCTGCAGCCGGTGCGGCTGCAAGCGGCTGGCTCAGCGCTGCGGAGAGGACGGGCACGATGTGGGTCTGGCTTCCGGTGTCGGAGTCCTGAGCGTCGGTGATGACGAGGATCTCAGTTGTGCAGCAGCCGGCGTGGTGATGGTGCTCATCCTCGTGGTGATGGTGGTGGACCGACTCGCAGGAGATGTCTCCGGCGAGAAGCACAAGATGGGAGACTCCCTCCTCGCTGCAGTTATGGATGCCAATGCCCATATACGAAAGGATATATGTGCACAGGAGCGCGATGCAGGATATGTGCCTCAGGAAGCCGGTCATACCGCAAAATAACAATAAAATTGTTATATTTGCAAAATTCATTTGAACACAATCAAAATAGACAGACAATGAAAATATTCTGGAAAACCGTTTTCGGTTCATTCATCGGCGCGCTTCTGGCCATGCTGGTGATGACTCTGCTCACCTTTGGCATCATCGGCTCTATTGCCTCTTCGGGCAGCAAAGAGACCTCCACGGCAGTGGCTCCTAACTCTGTACTGAAGATTGACCTTTCGAAAGGTTTCTCGGAGAAGGGCGGAGAGTCTTTCTCATTCGATATTATCTCCGGCACTCCGTCAATGGGTTCGACGATGCCTCTGAACAATGCTGTGAAGGCCATCAAGGCTGCGGCCTCTGACCCTGCTGTCAGCCTGGTCTATATCACTCCTGCCCCTGCTGCGTCTCTTACTGTCAGCCAGATCGAGGAGCTGCGTGCGGCACTCTCATCCTTCCGCGAGAGCGGCAAGCCGGTGGTGGCATACTGCAGCTCGATGACAACCGGTCTTTACTATCTCGTGTCTGTCGCTGACAAGGTTATTCTGAACACATATGGCGACTGCATGTTCAGCGGCCTGAGCTCCACGATGTTCTATTACAAGGACCTGATCGACAAGCTCGGAGTCGATGTCCAGCTTATCCGCCACGGCAAGTACAAATCAGCTGGCGAACCGTATATCAAGAGCGAGATGAGCGCCGAGAACCGCGAACAGTACGAGGTTATGCTCGGCACTATCTGGAACACGATGGCCGAGACCATCGCTTCATCCCGCGACTTCTCAGCCGAGGATCTGAACAGCTGGATTGACAACCTTGCTATCGAATCCGCTGAGGATGCGAAGGCAAAGGGCATTGTCGACGAGCTCTGGTATGACGACCAGGTGGAGGAGTACCTCTGCTCGCTCGTCGGTGTGGAGAAATACAAGGATGTGAAGAGCATCTCCCTTCAGAAATATGCCGCATCAAAGGTAAAGCCTGACTTCCGCGCAAAGGACAAGATCGCTGTGATCTATGCTGACGGAGAGATTGTGATGGGCGACAAGAGCGATGGCCAGATCGGAGACAATTTCGCGAAGGAGATCGCCAAGGCGCGTGCCGACAGCTCTGTCAAGGCAGTCGTCTTCAGGGTCAACAGCCCGGGCGGAAGCGTTCAGGCATCAGCAATCATCGAGCGCGAGATCGAGCTCCTCAAGGCTGAGAAGCCTGTTATTGCAAGCTACGGTGACTATGCCGCCTCCGGCGGATACTGGATCAGCTGCAACTGCGACAGGATATTCTCCAACAGGACCACTCTCACCGGCTCCATCGGAGTCTTCGGATTGATTCCGAGCTTCGGCAAGGCCATCAAGAAGAACCTCCATCTCAACACATTCGAAGTCTCGACCCACAAGCACGGAAATATGGGAGATATGATCAACCCTCTCGATGCTGACGAAGTTGCCTGGATGCAGAATTCCATCGAGACTGTCTACGATGATTTCACATCAAGGGTTGCAAACGCCCGCCAGAAGTCTCAGGAGAGCGTCGACTCAATCGCGCAGGGCCGCGTCTGGGCAGGTGGTGATGCCATCGTCATCGGTCTCGTCGACCAGCTCGGCGGCCTGGAGGATGCCATTGAATATGCAGCGGATGCAGTTGGTCTTGAACACTATCAGCTCGTTACATACCCTGCTCCGAAGACCACTTTCGAGAAACTTATGGAATCAATGAACGAAACAGAGGTTTCAGCGGCTGCCGGCACCCCTGAGGCTGTGGCTGAAAGGGCGAGCGGGAGAATCCTCGGCCTGAAGGGCTCAGAGACCTTCGCCCTTATGCCTGAAATCTGTGTAAAATGTAAATAACCGGCTCAATGAAAAGAATCATCATAATTGCTGTGGCCCTTCTGGCCGCTTTTTCCGCAAACGCCCAGACCTGGGTCAGAATCAATCAGGCCGGCTACCTTCCCGATGACTGCAAGGTGGCGGTCCTTATCTCGACAAATCAGACTGACGGCGAGTTCTCCGTGTGCGAGGCACTCTCCGGAAAGGTGGTCTTCAAGAGCACTGGCGTCCCTGCCAACCCTTCAAAATGGGCTCTCAAGAGCGCCTGGAGACTCAATTTCTCAAGCGTGAAGACCCCGGGCAGCTATTATATCGTGTCGAACGGCGTGGAGTCTCCAGTCTTCCGCATCGGTGCAGACGTCTATGACGGACTGGCAGACTTCCTGCTTATCTATATGCGCCAGCAGCGCTGCGGCGACAACCCTTACACAGGTGAGCTCTGCCATCAGCACGACGGCTATATCGTGGACCACCCGACCCGCACCGGCGAGCATATCGACGTGACCGGCGGCTGGCACGATGCAACCGACTACCTCCAGTATATGACCACCTCTTCCACGACCATCTACCATATGGCATTCGCGTGGAA
>CALCTW010000035.1 GCA_937907055.1 uncultured Clostridia bacterium
CCCCACCCGCAGGGCGAAGGCGCGATCCGCGCTATTGAACAGGCGCTGCGTGAGGCGGGTATGACGCCAGCCGATGTCGGCTATATCAATCTGCATGGCACCGCGACGCCGCTGAACGATCAGATCGAATCCCAGGTGGTGAATCAGCTGTTCGGCGAGGCCATCCCTTGCAGCTCCACTAAACATTTAACCGGGCATACGCTGGGCGCGGCGGGGATCACCGAAGCGGCGCTGTGCGCGCTGATCCTGCAACACGATTTGCCCCTGCCGCCGCAGGATTTTAGCCGCTCGCCGCTGGATCCGGCGCTGCCGCCCTGCGGCGTGTTAACGGCGTCACAGCCGCTGAAACGCCCGGTGATCCTCTCTAACTCGTTCGCCTTTGGCGGCAACAATGCCAGTATTCTGCTCGGGAGGACGGCATGACGGTTTATCTCAGCCCCGGGGAGTATCTTCCCCACGACGCGCCCATGCTGCTGCTGGAGGAGGTCATCTCCGTCAGCGAAGAGACGGCATGCTGCCAGGTGAGCGTGAATGCCACCAGTGTACTGGCCCCATTTCTGGATGCGCAGGGCGACCTGCCAGGCTGGTATGCGCTGGAGCTGATGGCCCAGACGGTGGGCGTCTGGTCAGGCTGGCATCGGATGCAGCGCGGGCAGGACAGCATCGCGCTGGGGATGGTGCTTGGCGCACGGGAACTGACCTGCGCGGCGGGTATGCTGCCCGCAGGCGCGTCCCTCGCCATTGAAGTAAAACTGCTGATGCAGGATGAACGCTTTGGCAGCTTTGAGTGCGCTATCAACGCGAATAATCGAACGCTGGCGACCGGCCGCGTAAATACGTTTCAGCCGACGCCGGAAGAGCTGGCGTCGCTTTTTAATCAGGGAGCCTGTGAATGAGTCGTTCTGTTCTGGTCACCGGGGCGAGCAAAGGCATCGGCCGCGCCATCGCCTGTCAGCTTGCCGCCGACGGTTTTAACATTGGCGTGCATTATCACCGCGATGCTGCCGGTGCCCAGGAAACGCTGGACACCATTGTGGCAGCAGGCGGACAGGGACGTTTGCTGAGTTTTGATGTCGGCAATCGCGAACAATGTATTGCCGTGCTGGAGCAGGATCTGGCGGAACATGGGGCCTGGTACGGCGTGGTCAGCAATGCGGGCATCACCCGCGATGCCGCGTTTCCGGCGCTTAGCGATGATGACTGGGATGCGGTGATCCACACCAATCTCGACAGCTTTTATAACGTCATCAAGCCCTGCATCATGCCGATGATCGGCGCGCGCCAGGGCGGACGCATTATTACGCTGTCATCCGTATCCGGCATGATGGGCAACCGCGGTCAGGTCAACTACTCCGCCGCCAAGGCCGGGATCATCGGCGCGGCGAAGGCGCTCGCGGTCGAGCTTGCGAAGAGGAAGATCACGGTCAACTGCGTCGCGCCGGGCCTCATCTTCACCAAGCTGGCCGAGCGCTACTCGAAGGAGGACGTCGCGAGCTTCTCGCGCAAGATCCCCGTCGGCCGCGGCGGCACGGTCGAAGGCGTCCGCGTTTCCTCCCTCACCATGGAAAAGGTCATGTGCCCCTTTGTGTTCAACATGTATTACTTCTGCGGCAAGGATGGCAAGCTGAAGCGTGTGTGGGATAAGGCGGCATATCCTGTGGATGAGACGACCCCCGCGCTTCGCAATGTGACCATTCAGCGTGTGAAGGCGGAAAACTGCACGGCCTGCGCGGCTTTCTTCTACGGCCTGACCGAGCGTCCTGTGGAAGGCGTGACCTTCCGTGATATCACGGTGACCATGGATGAGAACGGCGAAGCCGCCGCCCCGGCGATGATGAACGACTGCCCGGTCATGAAACAGGGCGGATTGTTCCTCCGCAGCGCGGTGGGCGTACGCTTTGAAAATGTGAAGATCGAAAATGTGCAGGGCGCGATGTGGGACATCGATGAAAGCGTGGAGGTCTTATGACGATCACGGTAGCAAAGCAGGGCGGAGATCATCAGGATATCCAGAGCGCTGTCAACGTGGCCGCGAACGGGGACGAGATCCTGATCCTGAACGGTGTTTATGAAGGACGCGTGTGTGTAAACAAGGATGGTCTCAGGCTGTGCGGTGAGAGCGCGGAGGGGGTTATCATCACGGCTTCCTACTGCGCGAAGGATAAGGACGAGAACGGCAAAGATAAAGGCACGTTTCTCAGCTTTACCTTCATCGTGACGGGGAATGATGTGACCGTTGAAAACCTGACCATCCGCAATGACGCCGGAGATGGTTCTGTGGTTGGACAGGCGGTGGCGGTATACGCTGCCGGTGACCGGGATGTGTGGAAAAATGTGCGCATGATCGCGCATCAGGATACGCTGTTCTGCGGCCCGACCATGCCGAAGGTGGCGAAGGAAGTGCTGCCGGTGATTTTGCCGGATGGCGTGGACAGCGTGGGGGACTGTCCGGAGATTCATATGCGGCAGTACTTTGAGGATTGCTTCATTCAGGGCGATGTGGACTTCATTTTCGGGCCCTACACCTGCTGGTTTGAGCACTGCACGCTTTTTATGAACGCGCGCGGCGGCTATTATACAGCGGCCAATACTCCCGAGGCCTGTGAATGGGGCATGGTATTCCACGATTGTCTGCTGACCGGTGAAGGCGAAGGATATCTGGGACGCCCGTGGCGTGCTTTTGCAAGGACGCTGTTCCTTGAGTGCTGCATGGATGAGCATGTCCATCCGCAGGGCTTCGCGGACTGGGATGAGAAGCGTGTGGTGACGGAACGCTATGGCGAATACGGCACGACCGGTGCCCGCGCGGAGCAGAGCACCCGTCATCCGAAACAGAAGCGGATGACAGCCGAAGAAGCGGCGCGGGTGACCAGAACGAATGTGTTAAACGGCTGGAATCCCGGGGCATAACCGGGCAGCGGAGCAACAGAGAGAAACGGAATCAGGATCGCGAAGACGATGACGCTTTCCGTTGCCGTGAAATATCGCGTTTGATCAGGAGGAAAATATATGAGCGAAAACATTCTGGAAAAGATTCTGAAAGCCGGGATCGGCGCTGTGATGACCGTAGCTGAAAAGACCGGCGAAGTGGTGGATGATCTGGCAAAGAAGGGCGAAGAACCCTATCAGAAGGCCGTTCAGAAGGGCGGCGAGATCCTGGAGGAGATCAAAAGCACTTTTGAAAAATCCGGCGTGTGCGAAAAGGCGGAGGAACTGTTCAAAACCGTTGAAAGCATGAGCCGTGAAGAACTGGAATGCCTGAAGAAGGTGATCCGTGAAGTGGAAGAGAGCAAAGAAGCGGCGGAGAAAAAGGAAGAGTCCTGCTGCTGCGAGAACGAAGCATGCTGCTGTACGGAAGAGAACTGCTGCGAGAACGAAGCCTGCTGCTGCACGGAGGAGACATGCTGTGAGGACGAAGCATGCTGCCGCACGGAAGAAACCTGCTGCTGCAATGAAGGCTGCGATGACAAGGAATGATCCCCCGATGACAGTGTCATTGATGTGATCGTGCCGCGGCATGTTTGCTTTGGCGATTGATGAGCGGAAAAATAATCAGAATACGGCTCTGTTTTTCATCCTGTACATGTACGGGATCAGAACGGAGCCGCTTTTCTTTTGGCCGATCGGCAAGCGATAAAGAAAGTACAGAAAACAAGCATTCTGAAGATTGACATCAAATAAATATAAAGTAAAATATAAATTGGTTGTTTATAATCTGATCAGAGATGACAGCGCGGCAAAAACGCGCAAGAAGGAGAGAAATATATGAGGATCGAGACCAAATGCGTACAGGGCGGATATACTCCGGCGAATGGTGAACCCAGGCAGATTCCCATTGTGCAGAGCACGACCTTCAAATATGATACCAGCGAGGACATGAGCAAGCTGTTCGATCTGGAGAGCAATGGTTATTTCTACTCCAGACTGGCGAACCCTACCTGTGATACGGTAGCGCGGAAGATCTGTGAACTGGAGGGCGGAACCGCCGCCATGCTGACCGGAAGCGGTCAGGCGGCCAATTTCTATGCTCTGTTCAACATTGCCAACTGCGGCGATCATCTGGTGGCCAGCAGCGCGATCTATGGCGGCACCTTCAATCTGATCAGCGTGACGATGAAGAAGATGGGCATCGAATGCACATTTGTCGCGCCGGATTGCTCGGAGGAGGAACTGAACGCCGCCTTCCGGGAGAATACCAAGGCTGTGTTCGGCGAGACCATTGCCAATCCCGCGCTGACGGTACTGGATATCGAGAAGTTCGCGAAGGCCGCGCACGCGCATGGTGTGCCGCTTGTTGTGGATAATACCTTCGCCACCCCCGTGAACTGCCGTCCCTTTGAATGGGGGGCGGATATCGTGACACATTCCACCACCAAATATATGGACGGCCATGGCGCCGTATTGGGCGGATGCATTGTGGATCACGGCTGCTTTGACTGGATGAAGGAAGCGGATAAATTCCCCGGTCTCTGCACGCCGGATGACAGCTATCACGGCATTGTTTACGCGGAACGTTTCGGGAAGGAAGGCGCGTTCATCACCAAGTGCACCAGTCAGCTGATGCGTGACTTTGGCAGCGTGCAGAGCCCGCAGAACGCGTTCATCCTGAATCTGGGTCTGGAAAGCCTGCATGTGCGTATGGCGCGCCATTGTGAGAATGCCCGCGCGGTGGCGGAATTCCTGAGCAGCCATGAAAAGATCACCCATGTTAACTACTGTGATCTGCCGGGTGATAAGTATCACGCCATGCAGCAGAAATATCTGCCGAACGGCAGCTGCGGTGTTGTCAGCTTCTGTGTGAAGGGCGGACGCAAGGCCGCCGAGGCCATGATGAAGGAGCTGCGGGTGGCCGCGATCGAGACGCATGTGGCCGATGCCCGTTCCTGCTGTCTGCATCCTGCCGGAACTACGCATCGGCAGATGAATGATGATGAACTGGCCGCCGCCGGAGTATCGCCGGATCTGATCCGTCTCAGCTGCGGTCTGGAAAGCAAGGAAGATCTGATCGAGGATCTGAAGCAGGCGCTTGAAAAGATCTGAGTCATATGCGTTTTTTACACTTCCCGGAAAGCGTGTTTGTGTTTCGGGAAGAATTTATAATCTAACGGTAGAGGAATAGTGAATCATGCCAATCAAGATCCCCAACAGTTTGCCGGCGTACAGGACGCTGACAGATGAAAATATATTCGTTATGGACGAAAACCGCGCGGTCACACAGGATATCCGCCCGCTGCGTATCGCCATCGTGAACCTGATGCCGACGAAGATCGATACCGAAACACAGCTGGTGCGCCTGCTGAGCAATACGCCTTTGCAGGTGGAGCCGGTGCTGCTGCGTACGGAGACTTATGTTTCCAAGAATATCAGCAGCGAACATCTGGCCACCTTCTACAAGACCTTCAACGATGTCCGTGATCAGAATTTCGACGGCATGATCATCACCGGCGCGCCGGTGGAGCAGATGCCCTTCGAAGAAGTGGAATACTGGCAGGAACTGTGCGAGATCATGGAATGGAGCAAGACGCACGTGCATTCCACATTCCACATTTGCTGGGGCGCGCAGGCCGGTCTTTATTATCATTTCGGGATCCATAAGCATCTGCTGGATAAGAAGGTGTTCGGCGTATTTGAACACCACGTGATTCGCAAGAGCAGCATTCTGTTCCGCGGCTTTGATGATGTGTTCATGGCGCCGCATTCCCGTCATACTGCCGTTAATATGGATGAAGTGGAAAAGTGCGAAGCCCTGAAGGTTCTGGCGGTGAGCGATGAAGCCGGTGTGTACGCGCTGATGACCGAGAACGGACGCCAGGTGTTTATCACCGGACACAGTGAATATGATCCCCTTACACTGGACAAAGAATACCGCCGTGATAAGAACGCCGGTCTGCCCATCGAAGTGCCCCGTAACTATTATCCGGAGGATGATGATACAAAGGCGCCGCGCGTGACCTGGCGCAGCCATGCCAATCTGCTTTATTGCAACTGGTTGAACTACTTCGTGTATCAGACCACGCCCTACGCGCTGGATGAGATCTCGAGCGAAAAGAGGAACGTGCTGTGAAAATTACAGAACTGCTGAAGGATGAACGGGCCTCGATCTCCTTTGAGGTTTTTCCGCCCAAAACAGACACAGCATTTGAAAATGTGCGACTCGCTACGACGGAGATCGCCGAACTGAAGCCGTCATTCGTTTCTGTCACGTACGGCGCGGGCGGCGGTGTCAGCCGCTATACATTATAGATCGCACGCAATATCAAGGAGCGGTGCAATGTGCCGACGCTCGCGCATCTGACCTGTGTCAGTTCCACAAGGGAGACTGTGCAGTCCCGCATCGCGGATATGAAAGCCGCCGGTATTGAAAATGTGATGGCGCTTCGCGGCGATATTCCGGCGGAGCTGCAGGGAACAGATCAGAGCGGCTGGGATTATCATCACGCGGTGGAACTGGTCAGGGAATTGAAACGTTCCGGTGATTTCTGCGTCGGCGGCGCGTGCTACCCCGAAAAGCATCCGGAGAGCGCCACGCTGAGTGAAGACATCCGCCACCTGAAGGAAAAGGTGGACGCGGGCTGTGACTTCCTGACGACGCAGATGTTCTTTGACAACACCCTGCTTTACAGCTGGCTGTATAAGATCCGGGAGGCCGGGATCACCGTGCCTGTGCTGCCCGGCATCATGCCCATCACCAATGCCAATCAGCTGGAACGGGCCATCAAGCTCAGCGGCAGCTTTATGCCGCAGCGGTTCAAGAGCCTTGTGGATCGTTTCGGCCATGACGCGGCAGCCATGAAGCAGGCCGGTATCGCTTACGCGACAGATCAGATCATCGATCTGTATGCCAACGGCATTCATACGGTGCATGTCTATACGATGAACAAGCCGGATGTTGCCGCGAAGATCATGCAGAACCTGAGCGATATTTTAGGAAAAGCATGAGCGATATCACGATCATGAATTTTGCAGCCCCTCCTTTTGATGAAAAGGAGGCGCTTCGTTATGCGGGATGCCGTGATGGATGGGACAACGCGTTGCCGCAGGCCTGCTTTGATGAACTGGCTCCGCAGTTGAGTTATCGCGTCTGCTTTGCGGAATATCAGATCTCCCGCGATGAAAACGGGCTGGATCTGGGCTTCGCGAAGACGGATTCCAAAGACCTGGCGCGCGCGTTAAGGGGCTGCGACCAGCTGATCGCCTTCGCTGCTACTGTCGGGTTCGCGCCTGACCGGATGGTCAGCCGGTATGAACGTCTTTCACCGGCCAAAGCGCTGCTGTTTCAGGCGATCGGCGCGGAGCGGATCGAAGCTCTGTGTGATGTGTTTTCGGACAGGATCGCGGCGATCTGCGCTGAAAAAGGATACAAGACCACGACACGCTTTTCACCCGGCTACGGGGATCTGGATCTTTCCATCCAACAGCCGCTGCTGACCGCGCTGGACGCGGCTAAACGCTGCGGCATTACGCTGACGGAAGGCTTTTTGATGCTTCCTACAAAAAGCGTGACAGCACTGATCGGTCTGAAGACATCCGAAGGGGATGCCTCCCACCGGGAGACAGATCATACATCCCGATCAAAACATAAATGCGCTTCCTGTCCCAGGACAGACTGCGCTTTCAGAAGGTGAATCCATGGATTTCAGAACATTTATGGCATCCAATATCGTGATCCTGGACGGTGGTATGGGCACGCTGCTGCAAAAGCGCGGCCTGAAGCCGGGGGAGAGCCCGATCCTGTGGAATCGTACCCATCCGGAGGAGATCCGCGCGATCCACCGGGCTTATTACGATGCAGGCAGTCATCTGGTCTATGCCAATACATTCGGCGCGGACATGATGCACTACACGGAAGAGGAACTGAGCACGCTGATCCCGGCCGCCATCCGCAACGCCCGTGAGGCCGCTGCCAAAAGTACCGGTACACAGGAAAAGTATGTCGCCATGGATGTGGCTCCGTTTGGCAAACTGCTGAAGCCGCTGGGCGAACTGGATTTTGAAGACGCGGTAAAGGCCTTCAAGGTCGCCATCCGTCTGGGCGCGGAAGCCGGCGCGGACGCGGTGGTCATTGAGACCATGACCGACAGCTATGAGACCAAGGCCGCATTGCTGGCCGCGAAGGAATGCTGCGATCTGCCGGTGCTGGTCAGCAATGCCTATGATGAACGGGGCAAGCTGATGACAGGCGCTGATCCGCTGAGTCTGATCACCATGCTGGAGGGATTGGGCGCGGACGCGATCGGCGTGAACTGCTCTTTCGGGCCCGGTCAGTTGGAGCCTGTGATCGATGAATACCTGGCGCATGCTTCTGTGCCGGTGCTTTTCAAACCCAATGCCGGACTTCCGCGCGTAGATGAAGCCGGCAATACCGCCTTTGATATTACGGTGGAAGAATATACCGCGGTGATCGAACGCGCGCTCCGAAAGGGCGTTCGTCTGGTCGGCGGCTGCTGCGGCACCACGCCGGAATATATCCGTGCCGTGGCCGAAGCGGCTGAGGGGATGGAGCCTGTTCCCGTAACGGCGAAGAGTGAGACCTATGTATGCAGCGGCCGGAAGGCTGTGCGTGTGGGTGTGGATCCTCTTCTGATCGGTGAAAGGATCAATCCGACCGGCAAAAAACGCATGAAGCAGGCGCTTCAGGAGGATGATATCACCTATCTGCTGGAGGAAGCCATCCGGCAGGAGGAGCGCGGCGCGCACGCGCTGGATGTGAACTGCGGTATGCCCGGCATTGATGAAAAAACCATGCTGCCGCGCATCGTGTATGAAGTACAGTGTGTGACGGATCTGCCCCTGCAGGTGGATACCACGGATGTTACCGCGATGGAAAGGGCGCTGCGGCTCTATCACGGCAAGGCGCTGATCAACAGTGTAAACGGCAAGCAGTCCAGTCTGGACGCGATCCTGCCGCTGGCCGGGAAATACGGCGGTGTGCTGATCGCCCTGACGCTGGATGACAACGGCATTCCCGCAAGGGCGGAAGAGCGCGTAGCCATCGCGAAGCATATTCTGGACGAAGCCGCGAAATACGGCATTGACAAAAAGGATATCCTGTTCGATACCCTGACGATGGCGGTGAGCGCGGATGAGAATGCCGCCGCGGAGACCCTGAAGGCGGTCAGGCTGCTGCATGAGATGGGGTGCTATACTTCACTCGGTGTCAGCAATGTCAGCTTTGGCCTGCCCTGCCGGGACGGCATCAACGGGGTGTTCTTCGGTATCGCGCTGGCGAACGGTCTGACGGCCGCGATCATGAATCCCTACAGCGATGAGATGATGAATGCCTATCATTCCTGGCAGCTTCTGAACGGGCGTGATCCCGGCGCGGCGAATTATATCGCGTTCGCGCAGAAACGCGCGCAGAACGCTCCTGCCGCGCAGCCGGTAACGGCGGTGCCTGCCGCGTCCGGCGCGGTCTCCGGGGCGAGCGGCCTGAAGGGCAGCATACTGCGCGGAATGAAAGACAGCGCCGCGAAAGAAACACGCGCGCTGCTGGAAACAAAAACCGCGCTGGAGATCATTGAGGATGAACTGATCCCGGCGCTTGATATCGCGGGAAAAGAGTATGAAGCCAAGCGCTTCTATCTGCCGCAGCTTCTGCTGAGCGCGGAGGCGGCAAAGGCGGCCTTCGACGCGATCAAGAACGCCGGTACTGCCGGAAAAGATGAGGCAAAAGCAAAAAAGACCATCATTCTGGCCACGGTGAAGGGCGATATCCATGATATCGGCAAAAATATCGTGCATATGATGATGGAGAACTATGGCTTCCGTGTGGTGGATCTGGGGAAGGATGTGCCGAAGGAAGCCGTGCTGGAGGCCGTACTGCAGCATGAAGCGGAGCTTTGCGGTCTGAGCGCGCTGATGACGACCACGGTCCCCGCCATGCAGGAGACCATTGAACTGCTGCATGAGAAGGCGCCGGCGTGCAGGATCATCGTGGGCGGCGCTGTGCTGACGGCGGAGTATGCCGCGAGGATCGGCGCGGATCATTATGCCAAGGACGCCATGGAGGCTGTGCGGTACGCTGAAAGCCTGAACTGAGCCCCCAAAAGGAGAAAAACGATGAAAAACCGGAACATGATCGTGTGCCTGATGCTGTTTGTGCTTTTGCTGACCGGTATGACGGCGCGCGCGGAAAGCCCGGCGGATGATCCGGTCGAAGCCGCTGTGGCAAACGCCTATCAGCAGCTCCTGATCTATGATGTGATCACGGCGGAGGACGGCATCTATGTGGAAGGCTGCTTCGGCAGCCGATCCGTGGATGAAGCGACAGATGAACTGCTGATCGAAGGCTTTGATATTCAAAGCATCGTGATCCTGCGGCTTGCGGATGACTGTGAACTGCTCTTTCCCGACCTTACGGGAGAAAAACTGCTGCTGACGGGCCCTGAAGCATTGCCTCAGTGGTATCAGGATAATCTTTTATCCTGGTGTACGGATCGCGCCTTCTTCGCGTATTTCACACTCAATGAGCAGCTGATGCTGAGCCGCCTTGAGTATTATTGGGATATGTATGATTGATCCCTGCTCAGCCGAAGGCGGATTCGCCTGTCAGGAACATAACAAAACAGCACGCCTGAGATGATCAGACGTGCTGTTTGTGATTTTGGATCAGTGATCAGATCGCGTTCTTCTTGATGAAAGCCATCAGCTCATCCACCTGAGTGAAGGCGAGGCCGACCACGGTGTCCGCCGCGCCGTAATAGATGGCGATACGGCCGGTAGCGGCATCGCACAGCGTGGCGCAGGGGAAGGTGACATTGGGCACATCGCCCACGCGCTCATAAAGCTCGGTGGGATGGAAGATGTAGGGACGGCAGCGATACAGCACCTTCCAGGGCTCATCCTTATCCAGAATGGCGGCGCCCATGGAGTAGATCATGCCGCTGCAGGTGGTGGCAACGCCGTGATAGATCATCAGCCAGCCTTCATCGGTCTCGATCGGCAGGGGGCCGGGACCGATCTTGGTCCAGCTCCAGCCGCCGCCGGCACCCATCACATAGCGGTGATAGCCCCAGTGCTCCATATCCGGGCTCTGAGAAAGGAAGATATCGCCGAAGGGGGTGTGACCGTTATCGGAAGGACGGGAGAGCATCATGAACTTGCCGTTGATCTTACGGGGGAAGAGCACGCCGTTACGGTTGAAGGGGATGAAGGCGTTTTCCAGCTGGGTGAAGGTGACAAAGTCATCACTGGTGGCCACGCCGATGGTGGGACCATGGAAGGAATTGCACCAGGTGACGTAATACTTGCCTTCGATCTGGCATACACGGGGGTCATAGCCGCAGGCGGGGCCCTTTACGGAGCCATCCTTGTCGTGCAGCATCAGGGGAGTGGGCTCGATATCCCAATGGATCGCGTCCTCGCTCTTGCCCAGATACAGATTCTGCTGCATGGCGGTATCATCGCAGCGGAACACACCGACGAACTTGCCGTCCTTCGGAATGACAGCGCTGTTGAAAATGCTGTTGGCCGTGGGGATGAAGCTCTTGTCAATGATGGGATTCTCGCTGTAGCGCCACACGATGTCGTTGCAGCCGGCGGGACGATCCTGCCAGGGAATATTCGGAAGATTGTTGCCGATGATCATGTTGATGAACCTCCTGTACCGAAACTGAAAATGGTGGATAAGTCCGCTTTTAGTTTACAATAATCCCGCGTGTTTTGCAAGCGTAATCGTTTACGAAAAGCAAAAAGATCTGCTGTGATCCGCAGCGTATCGAAAGCAGCGCGCGGAACGCGGGCGGCCTAAAAAGAATTTGCAAATCCTGCATTATAATGATATAATTCTGTTGTATATGTTTACAAACATGTATGGAAGGATAGTTTCAGTGTCTAAAACCGAAAAAAAAGATCGTAAAAATATATGGAATATCGTCTTCATCGTTGCGGTCATTCTGGTGGTCATTCTGGTCATCCTGCTCAACGGTGATATTTCCGAAACATGGCAGACCATCACCAACGCGGATTACCGCTGGATGCTGGCGGCCTTCGGGGCATGGTTCGTATTCATGCTCCTGGATGCCGAGGATATGCATTTCTTCTTCCGCCGGCAGAAGATCGGGATCCGGTATCATCACACGGTGATCGCCTCGCTGATCGGTATGTTCTATTCCAATATTACTCCCGCGGCCACGGGCGGCCAGCCCATGCAGGTGGTCAGCCTCAGAAAGCACGGTGTGCAGCCCGGTGTGGCCAGCAGCTGTCTGGCGGTCAAGTTTTTCAGCTGGGAAGTGGCATTGCTGCTGGTCGGCACCATCTTCTGGATCATCGATCCGGCCGCCTTCGGGATGACGGCCACCAAACCGGTCTTCTTCGTGATATTGGGCTATATCATCAATGGCTTTATCGTGGCGGTGGTGCTGCTGCTGGTCGTCAGTCCAAAGCTGGTCGATAAACTGGTGAATGTCATCCTGAGGATGGGCAAAGCGCTTCATCTTGTGAAGGATCTGAAGCAGAGCCGCGCGAAGCTGGACAAGTCCATCAATGAGTTCAATTCCAGCGTTTACATGATCAAGCATAAGCCGCTGCAGCTGATCAGCATCATCTTCATCAATATGCTGCGCGTGGTGGCACTGATGAGCATCACCTACTTCGTATACCGCGCGGTCGGGCTGGGTGTTCCCGGTCAGGGAGAACTGCCAGTCGCGGGCTTCCTGGATATCCTCACCATCCAGACCCTGCTTTACATCACCGTTTCCTTCTTTCCCATGCCCGGCGCTTCCGGCGCGCAGGAGTTTGGCTTCAGCGGTTTCTTCTCCGCCATCCTGGGCGGCAAGGCCGGCGCCATGCTCCTCATCTGGCGTTTCTTCACTTATTATCTCATGATCCTCTTCGGCTTTGTGGGTGTTCTGCTGGACAGTATCGGCAAGGGCAAATCCCGGAAGGCTGTTGAAGATAAGACAGACGTTTCAGCCGATACGGCCGTCTGAGAATGCATAACGCATGCCGGCCGGCTGGCCGGCTTTTGATTATCACCCGGGAGGGATGATCGCGATGAAAAAAGTTATTTCCCTGATCCTGCTTTCCGTAATGCTTTGCTGCATGATCCCGTTCTCCGCCTTCGCGGAGGAGGAAGAAGCCACGGATGTATATACGCAGTCCAACGGGCTGGCGCTGTCCATGCGTCCCGGCGAAACGTGGGATCCCGGCCGTGAAGGCGTGCTGTGGATGACGGACGCGCCGGAAGTGGTCAGCGTGCGCACAGGCGTTTTCGTCGCGCAGGATGTGGGGTTTGCCACGGTGCTGGGCGCGGATGCCGAAGGAAACCTGTATCAGTATGATATCACGGTGGAATCCGATGGTGTGCCGGCGCTGATGCGTTTCGCCATCGATTACGCGCTGAATGAATGGCAGCAGGTGGGGGGAGAGCGCCTGCCGCGCTGCAATAAGTACACCCTCTGGTACTCCAACGGCAATAAGTATGAATATGGCTGGTGCGCCGCTTTTGAGTGCTACTGCCTGTATCATGTGGGCATCCCCATGGTGGAGTGGACCAAGTGTGAGCCGCATCCGGACGGCGATGTGTGGGGTGTCAAGGCCAATGGCGTGGGCAAGGTCATCGAGGGCTATAACAAGATGAACCGCCTCACCTTCGTGCCCAGGACCGGCTACCTGGTGGTATACGGGCAGAAGGACAGCGGCAACAGCATGCATGTGGGCATCATCACCGATGTGCAGGAGCTGGGCAATGGTCAGTATCTGGTGAAGACGGTGGAGGGCAACATGAGCAACACCGTCAAGCGTTACTGCTACCTGTACACCGTGGGCAGCGCGGATGAGAGCCGCGCCAACGGCAAGAACAACTACAACTACGGCGTGTACGGCAATTACAGTGATTGCCCGGAAGAATACCGCACCGAGCCGGAGACCTACCAGTACACCATCCACAGCAAAAAGTGGTATGTCTTCCGCTTCTGCGCCACGTGGTTCTGATATTGCTGAACTCATCATACGAAAAAAGAAGCCTTGCAACGCGCAGGCTTCTTTTTTCATGCCGTGGATGACTCAGGGGAGACCCCTATGAACTTACATCGTTCTCAAACTAAAGAATGTGACGATCAATGGTGTTCAGTGTTTGAGACCCCTATGAACTTACATCGTTCTCAAGCTAATCCTGTAAAGATTCCTGAGTTCCGTTGGTTTGAGACCCCTATGAACTTACATCGTTCTCAAACCTGCCGCGCCGGATCAGTGCAGTAGTGCAGGTTTGAGACCCCTATGAACTTACACCGTTCTCAAACCTATCGTCTCCGAGGCACTTGATGCTTCGGGTTTGAGACCCCTATGAACTTACATCGTTCTCAAACTTGCATGTATACGGCACATTCAGCAATACGGTTTGAGACCCCTATGAACTTACATCGTTCTCAAACGGATCGCGGCACGGGATCGCGGATCAGGCAGTTTGAGACCCCTATGAACTTACATCGTTCTCAAACAGCTGGACAAGGCGCGCGCGAAGGCATACAGTTTGAGACCCCTACGAACTTACATCGTTCTCAAACATCTGAACGCCTGACGGTTGAGCAGTATGCGTTTGAGACCCCTATGAACTTACATCGTTCTCAAACCTCAAATTTCAGATTTCCGCCTACACGGAAACAAGCAGCATCGTTCTGCCGAAAAATGAGGAAGGGTCTCAAGCCACAGTAACAGTATAGCATATACGCTTAATATCATCAACCGATCTCACACAGATCACGGTCAATGATGGTGCGTTGCTCGCAGGGGAGAAGGGTGTGTTCCGCGCTTTCCACCATCAGCACGTGATAACCATGGGAAAGTACGGAGGCCATAAATGCCGCTACCTATTCATCGGGGATGAACGCGCGTAGATCCACGGTGATGAACAGTTTTTCACGGTCGTATTCGGTGACCGGTTCCATGTAATCTCCTCGCCGCGGATGAACATATAACCCATTTTGTAATCCAGCTTGGACTGGTTCGAGATCATGACCGTCCGCCAGCTCATAACAGCTCCAGCAGGTTTTCGGACTGCTTCTCCCAAAGTCCGGATGCCGAAGCGTCAATGATGCGAACATCCTTG